>CAIVXW010000064.1 GCA_903910005.1 uncultured Methylococcaceae bacterium | reverse complement strand
CAGCGTCAAGATCGGAGCCCTTTCCGACCAGGACGAACCGGTTGCGAACAACACTGAAAACGACAATGGCCCACAAAAAGTCGACCGTCTCGGACTGGCCGTCACCAACCCCACCCGGGAACAGCGGGAACAACTGGAACTCCCGCCCCAAAATGGTGTGCTGGTACAAAACGCAGCCCCGGGAGCGGCGGTGGACGCCGGCGTTCGCCGGGGTGACCTGATCGTTCGCATCCAGGATCAAACCATCAAGGATGTCACTCACTTTAACAGCGTGGTCAAGGGTCTCAAACCCGGCAAATCCATCGCCCTTCTGGTACACCGTAGAGGCAATGCCTTGTTCCTGGCACTGAAACTCAAGGGTTGACCATCGTGATTGAACAAAAAAATATCCGGAATTTCTCGATCATTGCCCACATTGATCATGGCAAATCCACTCTGGCAGACCGTTTCATACAAATTTGCGGGGGGTTAAGCGAACGGGAAATGTCCGAGCAGGTGCTGGATTCGATGGACATCGAACGGGAGCGCGGGATTACCATCAAGGCCCAGAGTGTTACCCTCAATTACCGGGCCAACAATGGCCAAAACTATCAACTCAACCTGATCGACACACCCGGCCACGTGGATTTTTCCTATGAAGTCTCCCGCTCGCTGGCGGCCTGTGAGGGAGCCCTGCTGGTGGTGGATGCGGCCCAGGGTGTGGAAGCGCAGAGCGTTGCGAATTGCTATACCGCCATTGAGCAGGGTCTGGAGGTATTGCCGGTACTCAATAAAATCGACCTGCCCTCGGCTGAACCGGAACGGGTCTGTCAGGAGATAGAGGAAATCATTGGGGTACCGGCTGATGAAGCCCTCAGGATCAGTGCCAAAAGCGGGTTGGGGGTTGATGCGTTGCTGGAACAACTGATCGACAAAATACCGCCCCCGACCGGCAATCCGGAGGCTCCCCTGCAGGCCCTCATTATTGATTCATGGTTCGATAATTACCTGGGTGTGGTTTCTCTGGTCAGGGTGGTCAACGGCTCCATCCAGCGTCGGCAGAAAATCACCATTCTCTCCACCGGCAAAAGCCATCCGGTCGACAAACTGGGATTTTTTACGCCCAAGGCATTCGATCAGGACAGTCTCGACAGCGGCCAGGTTGGTTATGTCATTGCCGGTATCAAGGACATTTTCGGGGCTCCGGTCGGGGATACCATCACCGCAACCGACAAGCCCTGTTCCACGCCCCTGCCCGGGTTTCAGCAGGTACAACCCCGGGTATTTGCCGGGCTATACCCGGTTGAATCAGACGACTACGAAAAACTGCGCGAAGCCCTGAACAAATTGCGGCTCAATGATGCGGCCCTGCAATTTGAACCGGAAACCTCGCAGGCTCTGGGTTTCGGGTTTCGCTGCGGTTTTCTGGGCATGCTGCACATGGAAATCATCCAGGAACGGCTGGAGCGGGAATACGATCTTGACCTCATCACGACGGCCCCGACAGTCGTCTATGAGATCCGGAAAACCGATGAATCCACCCTGACCATCGATAACCCTTCCGAATTGCCCCCGCCCAATGAAATCGCCGAAGTGCGCGAACCCATCATTGAAGCCAACATTCTGGTGCCTGAAACCTATCTGGGGGCAGTGATTACGCTCTGTATCGAAAAGCGCGGCGTACAAACCAAACTGCAATACATGGGCGGGCAAGTGGCACTGTCGTTTGAACTGCCACTCAGTGAAGTAGTACTGGACTTTTTTGATCGACTCAAATCAGTCAGCCGCGGTTTCGCCTCGTTTGATTACGAATTTCGCCGGTTTCAGGCCGCCCCTTTGGTCAAACTCGACATACTCATTAACAGTGAACGGGTGGATGCCCTGTCCCTGATCGTCCACCGCGACATCAGTCAGACCCGGGGACGGGATCTGGTCGAACGCATGAAGGATCTTATTCCCCGGCAGATGTTCGAGGTTGCCATTCAGGCCGCCATCGGCTCGAAAATCATTGCCCGTTCCAGCGTCAAGGCCATGCGTAAAAATGTATTGGCCAAGTGTTACGGCGGTGACATAACCCGTAAAAAGAAACTGCTGGAAAAACAGAAAGCCGGTAAAAAACGCATGAAGCAGGTCGGCAAGATCGACATTCCCCAGGAGGCTTTTCTGGCCGTGCTGCGGGTCAACAAGGATTCCTGACACTCCACCACATTCATACCCATGATGGATTTTGATTTTTCCTTTTTTCTGGTCATCGCAACCCTGGCGAGTGGACTGATCTGGGGTATTTACGCCCTGATCGGCGTTATTCGCCCGTCCCGTACCGAGCCCGCCGGAGCAGAACCGATACTGCTGGACTACGCCCGTTCGTTTTTTCCCATACTGCTGGTAGTTTTGTTGCTGCGCTCGTTTCTGGTTGAGCCGTTTCGTATTCCATCGGGTTCGATGATGCCCACCCTGCTGATTGGCGATTTCATTCTGGTCAACAAATACGCCTATGGCGTACGCCTGCCGGTGCTTCACACCAAAATCGTCGAAATGGGTCAACCCGGGCGGGGAGACATCGTGGTGTTCCGCTTTCCGGGCGATACCCGGGTAGACTACATCAAACGGGTTATCGGGTTACCCGGCGACCGGATTGCGTATTACAACAAGCAGTTATTCGTGAATGGAACCGCCGTCGCACAAACCGCCCTGGGAGAATACCAGGGGCTGGGTCAGGGTAACACCATGACCGGTGCGGTGTTACTCACCGAAGACCTGACCGGGGTGAACCATGACATCCTGATCCGTGACGGACAACCTACGGTACAAAGTGAATGGACGGTTCCAACCGGGCATTATTTTGTCATGGGCGATAATCGCGACAACAGCAACGACAGCCGCTACTGGGGGATGGTGCCTGAGGCCAATCTGCTCGGCAAGGCCTTCATGATCTGGATGAACTGGGATCTGGACAATGGCGGCATTGCCTTTAACCGGCTGGGAACCCTGCTTCACTGACGGGCTTATCATGGTCAGACAGTTTCGGCATGAACAGTCCGGCACGGGTCTGGCGGGGTTTGTCATCTGTTTTACCCTGCTGGGCATCGTCGCACTCATCGGTGCCCGCCTGCTTCCGGTTTATATTGAAAATCTGAAGGTCAGCCTGTCCCTGCAGGCATTGAAGCGGGACGGTGATCTAATCAACCGGAGTAACGATGAAATCCTGGCGTTTCTGCGTCGTAACTGGGAGCGCAACCAGATTGCTTCGGTAACGCCAGACCAGATTCGTATCGAAAGAACCCGTGAAACCCTGAAGGTTGAACTGGTTTATGATGTGGTCAGACCAATGGCGGGCAACATTGATACGGTGTTTCATTTTCGCGATTCGTTTGAGGTCAACGGATGAGGTATCGCGCCTTCATGTTCTGAAACCCTGCGGCCTGCCGCGCCTGTTTTGTTTCCGCATCCCCTTTCCATCGCTTCCCTGTAACCAACTGTCATCAACGTGATTCAGGATACTGAAAAACTTATCAAGAAACTGGGCTTACCCTTCCGCAATACCGCCCTGGTTCGCCGAGCCCTGACCCATCGCAGTGCTGAATCGGATCATAATGAACGGCTTGAATTTCTCGGCGATTCAGTATTGGGATTTGTCGTGGCCGAATACCTTTATACCCGCTTCAGGGACGCCGATGAAGGCATCCTCAGCCGGCTGCGTGCCACCCTGGTCAATCAAACCTCGCTGGCCCAGATTGCCCGCAAACTGAATCTGGGTGATTACCTGATTCTGGGTTCGGGTGAACTGAAAAGCGGCGGTTATCGCCGTGATTCCATCCTGTCTGATGCCCTGGAAGCCCTGATCGGGGCGGTGCTGATTGACCAGGGCATGGAAACCTGCAAAACCTGGATTCTGAGCCTGTTTGAGGAACAGATACAGGGTCTGTCCCTGAATGACTGGAAAAAAGACCCCAAAACCCGGTTACAGGAACTCATGCAGTCGCGTGGACTGGAATTACCGGTCTACACCCTTAAATCAGTCATGGGGCAACCACACGAACAAAGCTTTGTGGTGCAGTGCCACATTCCCCTCATCCGGGAACCCTCAGAGGGACTGGGCCCTTCCCGCAAGAAGGCAGAACAGCAGGCTGCCGAAAGAACCCTGACCCGGGTGGTACAGGATTTGGGACTCAAACCATGAAAACCGGCCACGTTACCATCGTCGGACGCCCCAATGTCGGCAAATCAACCTTGCTGAACCACCTGGTTGGCCAGAAAATAAGCATTACCTCCAGGCGACCGCAAACCACCCGTCACCGTATTCTCGGCATCAAAACCACCCCGGAAGCCCAGTTGATCTTCATTGATACTCCGGGTATCCACAGCAGTCGTCAGCGGGCCATGAACCGTTACCTGAACCAGGCAGCCACCGCCGCCCTGACCGGTGTAGACGTGATTGTCTGGATGACTGACCGCCTGGCCTGGCACCCGGAGGATGAACTGATTTTCAACCTGATCCGTGATCTGGACATACCGGTTGTGCTGGTCATCAACAAGGTTGACAGGCTGGACGACAAATCCGCCCTGCTGCCCTGGCTGCAAACCGCTGCCAAACGCCATCCCTTTGCCGACCTGATTCCCCTGTCGGCCCTCAAGGGCAGCAATCTGGAGGTACTGGAGCAGAAAATCATTGCCTGTCTGCCGACCGCAGAGCCGATTTACCCGGATGATCAGATTACTGATCGAACCGAACGCTTTCTAGCCGCTGAAATCATCCGGGAAAAACTGCTGCGCTGCCTGGGTCAGGAAGTGCCCCATGCCCTGACGGTGGAGATCGAACGCTACCAGGCGGGCGACGCCCTGATCCGTATTCATGCCCTGATCTGGGTCGAACGCGAAGGCCAGAAAGCCATTGTCATCGGACAAGGCGGTGAGGTACTCAAAAAAGTAGGCGAGAGGGCACGTCTCGATCTGGAAACACTGCTGGACAGCAAGGTCTACCTGGCTCTGTGGGTCAAGGTGAAAAAAGGCTGGTCAGATGACGAGCGTGCCCTGCAAAGCCTGGGTTATGTCGACTGAGGCTTCAGGATACCTCCTGCATCAAATCCCCTACCGCGAAACCAGCAGCCTGGTGGATGTATTCACCCTGACACACGGACGGCACCGGTTGCTGGCCCGGGGGCTACGCAAACCCGGCCCTACCCCCTTGCACCCCTTCACGCCCTTGCAGTTAGCCTGGTCAGGGCGCGGCAGCCTGCCGGTTCTGACCCGGGTCGAAGCAGCCGGAACACCCCTCACGCTCACGGCGACCGCACTCTACTGCGGGCTTTATCTCAATGAACTGCTGATTCGCCTGCTGCCGCAGGAAGACCCCTGCCCTGCCGTGTATGCCGGTTACCACCAGACCTTGACCCGACTCACCCAAAAGGACTGCCCGGAGGCTCCGCTGAGATATTTTGAACTGCTGTTGCTGGAATCCCTGGGTTATGGCCTGCGGCTGGATCGCTCCGCCGTCGGCTGTCCGGTACAGGCTGACAGGCACTATCACTACCGCATTGATTACGGTCTGGAGGAAGTCCCGGCACCGACAGCCGACAGCCTGAGCGGCAGCACCCTCAGTGCCTTACAAAACCACACGCTGTCAGATGAGATACAATTGCGTCAGGCCAAACGGCTGATGCGACGTCTGATCCATCATTACACCCAGGGCAAACCGCTGGGCAGCCGTGCCCTGTTTCAAACCCGCACAATCACCTCCCCTCCGGCATGAATTCGCACAAACCAATCCATCTGGGCGTCAATATCGACCACATCGCCACCCTGAGACAGGCGCGGCATACACCTTACCCGTCGGTTTTACAGGCAGCCCTGCTGGCTGAACAGGCCGGTGCCGACGGTATCACGGCCCATCTGCGCGAGGATCGCCGCCATATTCAGGATGAAGACATCCACCACCTGCGGCACCTGATTGCCACCCGGCTCAACCTGGAGATGGCCATAACCGACGAGATGCTCACTATCGCCTGTGAGATTAAACCCTGGGCCTGCTGTCTGGTACCGGAACGGCGTGAAGAACTCACCACGGAAGGCGGGCTGAATGTCGCAGGCCAGCTCCACAAAACCCGGGGAGCCTGCGCCCGGCTGGGTGAAGCCGGGGTGGAAGTCTCGCTGTTCATCGACGCCGATCTGCACCAGATTGACGCTGCTGCCGAATGCGGTGCCCCGGTCATTGAACTGCATACCGGCCACTACGCCGAAACCATCACCCCGGCATCCCGTTTACACGAGCTGGAACGGCTACGCATCGCCGCCCGCCATGCCGCCGGTCTGGGTCTCAAGGTCAACGCCGGTCATGGTTTGCACTATCACAACGTCACCGATATTGCCATAATCCCGCAACTCAGCGAACTCAACATCGGCCATGCCATTGTGGCGCGTGCCCTTTTTACCGGTCTGGTTCCGGCAGTCGCAGAGATGAAACGATTGATGGAGCAAGCCCGTTCCCCGCAGGCCCAATTACTATCAACCGAACCCTGATCACCGAAAACGCCGGAGCCGCCGGGTGTCCGCAATACGAACATGGCCAGAAAATCAAACCACAAAAAAAAATCCGGGCCACCTCTCGTCATTCCGTCCGCCGACCGGCTCGTTCACCACCCGGGCCTGCCGGTTCCGGTCAAAAAAATTCACTGGAAAAGCATACTGGCTGCCTGCATCAGCCTGGGTTTAATCCTGATCCTGTTCATTCGGGTCGAACAGGCACTGGATACCCTGGAAGCCGGTCTCAAACCGGCCCGTCACAGCAGTGATTCCAGATTGCAGGCCATTAATGAGCAAATGGATTCGCTGCATGAAAAATTCAGCCTGCTGCTGGCCGAATCGGTTGAGATGAAACTGAAAGCCCTCTCAAAGGATATGGAAGCGGGCAAACTTGATCCGGACGACGCCCATCTGTTTGGCGAACTGGAAAAGGAACTGCAACTGCTGCAACAGTATTCCGCGACCCGGGGGCCCGGCCAACTTGAGTCGGCCCGGCTGGAACATGCCCGTTTCAAACCGCTGGCACCGCCTGCGGCAACCGATGCCCCGCCCGAATCCTCCCCTGACGCCACTGAGTTGTCCCGGCAAATCAGCCGGTTACGCAACATGGTCTACCTGAGTCTGACCGCCCTCGGCATCTGCCTGGTGATTCTCGCCGGATACTGGAGCCGCCCCGCCCCGGGGCTGCCCGACCGCTCTCCCAGCTCGCTCAAGTCGCTGCCCAAACCCGACGACAAACCGGTTTAGCCTGTCACACCTGGGCAAGTCACCTCAGTTCGGGTTAAGGACAGGGGGAATGGGGAATGGGGAATGGGGAATGGGGAGTAGGGAGTAGGGAGTAGGGAGTAGGGAGTAGGGAATAGTATCCTGGGAGTACTGCCAGCCCCTCGCCCCTCGCCCCTCGCCATTACACCACTGCGAATGGCTCAAAATGTTTTACAATGCCACCCACGTTGTCGCCCCTTCAGGCGACCATTCCAACAATAACAGCGTGAGGTCATACAGTGGAGCAGCAACAGCATTTCAGGGTCGTGATCGCCGGTGGTGGAGCCGCAGGCATCAGCACGGCGGCCCGCCTGGTTTCAGCCGGTATCAAGGACATTGCCGTCATTGAGCCATCCGATACCCATTACTACCAGCCTTTCTGGACATTTGTCGGCGCGGGTGTCGTCCCGGCCACGGCGTCTACCCGGCCCATGGCTCAGGTCATGCCGCAGGGCGTGCAATGGATCAAGGCCCGGGCCGGGCAGTTCGATCCGGACAACCAGACGGTAACCACCGCAGACGGTCAGACCATTGGCTATGATTATCTGGTGGTCGCCGTGGGCTTGCAGATTGACTGGCACAAAATTGCAGGCTTACCGGATGCCCTGGGCAAAGAGGGCGTGTCCAGCAATTATCGCTATGACCTCGCTCCGCTCACCTGGCAAAACATCCAGGGCTTCAGGGGGGGTAACGCCGTATTCACCTTCCCGCCGCCGCCCATCAAGTGTGCCGGCGCACCGCAGAAGATCATGTATCTGGCCGAGGATTATTTCCGCAAGCAAGGCATCCGCGAAAAAAGCCGGGTGCTGTACTACTGCGCCACACCGACGATCTTCAGCGTTCCCGGTTATGCTACCGCCCTGACCGAACAGGTCATCCAGCCACGTGGCATTGAAACCTTTTTCAGGCACGATCTGGTCGAAGTACGGGCAGCGGCAAGGGAAGCCATTTTCAGGAACCTGGACAGCGGCGAGGAAGTCGTCCAGCCGTATGATTTGCTGCACGTGGTTCCTCCCATGAGTGCCCCCGACTGCATCAGCCAAAGCCCTTTGGCCAACCCGGCTGGCTGGGTGGATGTCAGCAAGCAGACCCTTCAGCACGTGCGTTATTCCAACGTCTTTGCCCTGGGAGATGCCAGCAGCCTGCCCACCTCCAAAACGGCAGCGGCCATTCGGGCCCAGATGCCGGTACTCACCACCAACCTGCTGGCTGTCATGAATGGCGGACAGGCGGTGGCCGAGTACGATGGCTACACCTCCTGCCCCCTCATCACGGCCTATGGCAAACTGATTCTGGCCGAGTTCGACTACAACCTCAATCCGAAGGAAACCTTCCCGTTCGATCAGAGCCGTGAACGTTACTCCATGTACCTGCTGAAGCGGTACATCATTCCGGTCATTTACTGGGACGGTTTGCTCAAGGGTAAACGCTGGCCCGGCCTCATGGGTTGAGGTGTTCAATCTGCCAGTCCGGCCCGATTCCGGACGGGCAACGCACCGCCAGCGAGAGCCAGTGACCCGGCGGCACCCACTCGTTATGCAGGTTCCAGCACTCAGAGGATCCGAAACCGGGTTGATCGAAGCTCACCGACAAGGGATCAACCCGGCAATGAAACGACTGGAAATTCAGCGACAAGCCCAGCCCAACCGCCTTGGCCACGGCTTCCTTCAGGGTCCAGAGCCGCAGAAACTGCGATTGACGGTCGCTGGCGGGCAAACCCTGCAACCAGTCTGCTTCAGCCGGAGACAGAAAGCGACGGGCAAGACCCAAAACATCCGCCGTGCGGGCAACCGATTCAGCATCGACCCCCAACTCAAACCCGTCCGGTACCGGATCCAGGGTAATGGCCACGGCTACCCGACCGTGGGTGTGGCTCAGATTAAAGCGCGGTGCCTGGCTGCCGTAAATGGCAGGGTCGAGTTCAGGCCGACCGTGCGGGTTGTTACGGAACTGCCACGCCAGTGGCGGACACTGATGAAACTCGGTCAGCATGCTACGCAGCAGGCTGTGAGCCGCGCTGTAAGTAGCCCGGTCGCGCTCGAAAACAAAACGGCTGGCCCGTTCCCGTTCAGTGTCCGACAGTAGCCAGCCGGACACATCGCTGATCGCTGCTTCCCCGTCAACCACCGGTCGGGTACGTAACAGGATTCTAACCCTGCGGCAGGTCATCTTGACCGGCATCGAAAACCGGATTGGCAGACCGGGTTCCGGCCCCACTGAACTGCGGTAACGGAGAGGTTCAGGAAGGACCGGCATTCGCCCCATTCAACCCTGGAATCATGAGGAAATACCGTGAGTGGATTCGCTTTATTCATACTGTTTTTACTGGCCCTGTCGCTGGTTCTGGTTGTTCTGAGTGTCAAATTTGTGCCGCAAGGCATGGAATACACCGTAGAACGCTTTGGCAAATATACCATGACCCTCAGGCCGGGTCTGAACATCATCCTGCCGTTTATCGACCGGATCGGTGCCACCCTCAACATGCGCGAGCAGGTGCTGGACGTTCCCTCGCAGGAAGTCATCACCCGTGACAATGCCATGGTCAAGGCCGATGGAGTGGTGTTTTACCAGATCATTGACGCCGCCCGGGCCGCCTATGAGGTCAGCCAACTGGAACTGGCCGTCCGCCAGCTTACCATGACCAACATTCGTACCGTGATGGGCTCCATGGATCTGGATGAATTACTGTCCAAACGGGATGAAATCAATGCCCGCCTGCTGGCAGTGGTGGATGAAGCCACCACCCCGTGGGGTCTCAAGGTGACCCGTATCGAGATCAAGGACATCGCCCCGCCGCAGGATCTGGTGGACTCCATGGCCCGGCAAATGAAGGCGGAACGCGACAAGCGGGCCGCCATTCTCGAAGCCGAAGGGTTGCGTCAGGCCGAAATTCTCCGGGCCGAAGGTGAAAAACAGGCGGCCATTCTGGAGGCCGAAGGCCGCAAGGCCGCTGCCTTCCTGGAGGCTGAGGCCCGTGAACGGCTGGCTGAAGCCGAAGCCCGCGCCACCTGCGTATTGTCAGAAGCCATTGCTGCCGGTGACGTTCAGGCGGTCAATTATTTTGTGGCACAAAAATATGTGGAGGCACTGAAGGAGATCGCCACCGCCCGCAACAACAAACTGGTGTTAATGCCACTGGAAGCATCCAGCGTCATCGGCGCACTGGGCGGCATCAGCGCGATTGCCCGTGAAGCCTTTCAGAAAGAGTCAACCCCGTGAACGAGATTCTGATCCCGGTATTCTGGCACTGGTGGGCACTGGCCGCCCTGTTGTTACTGATTGAACTGCTGGCTCCCGGGCTTTACTGCCTGTGGCTGGCCGGTTCTGCCCTGCTGACCGGCACCCTGCTGCTGGCAGGAATCAACATGACAACCGGAATCCAGTTGATGACCTTCTCCCTGCTTGCGGTGGTCGGCATCGGCCTGGCACGGCGGTGGCTGAAACGACACCCGATTACAAGCGACCATCCCCTGCTCAATCAGCGTACCGCAGGCTACGTAGGCCGTGTCGTCCGGCTGGAGCAGGCCATCGTCGATGGCAAAAGCCGTCTCAGCCTGGACGGTTCCATCTGGACTGTCAGCGGCGAAGACAGCCCCGCCCAAAGTCTGGTCAGGATCACCGGCATCGACGGACTCACCCTCCGGGTCGAGCGGGTGAAACCCTGATGGCGCGGCACCCCTGCCTGATCGGATGGCTCAGGGCCGGGCTGTCCATCCTTCCCGGCTTCCTCACCGCCTGCCATCCGGCCCCGCCACAACCCCGCCTGCCCGGAACCCTCGAATGGGAGCGGGTTGAATTGATCGCGGAAAAATCCGAACCGGTGACCGAAGTACTGGTACACGAGGGCGATTGGGTCGAGGCAGGTCAAATCATTCTGAAACAGGATGCCAGCCGCTGGCAGGCCCGACTGGCCCGCAATCAGGCCGATTACGGCGAGGCCAGTGCCCGCTATGCCGAATCGCTGGAAGGGCCGCGTCCGGAACGGATACGGGAAGCCGAGGCCCGCTATCAGGGAGCCGAGCAGGTGTTGCATATCCGTGAGCGCGAATTGAACCGACTGGAGCAGGTTCTGCTACGCCAGTTCACCAGTCAGGATGCGGTCGACAAGGCCCGGGCGGCCCGCGATGCGGCCCGGGCGGAACGGGATGCCACCCAGGCTGCCTGGCGCGAACTGCGGCAGGGAACCCGCCAGGAACAACGCGAGCAGGCACACCAGTTCAAACGCCGAACCGAAGCCGAAATAGCCAGTGCCAGCGTCGATCTGGAACGGCTGACCCTGCGGGCACCGGTCAGCGGACGGGTGGACAGCCTGCCGCTGTCGGTAGGCAATCATCCCCAGACCGGCGCGGTACTGGCAGTGTTGCTGGCCGGTTCTGCCCCCTATGCCCGGGTTTATGTGCCGGAGACGTTGCGGGTAGCGGTCAGGATCGGCCAGTCTGCCCTGGTTCATTTTGATGGCAGCCCGACGCCTTATCCGGGCGTGATACGCAGTGTCCGGGCCGATCCGGTGTTTACCCCGTTTTACGCCCTGACCGAACGGGATCGCCACCGACTGAGCTACATCGCCAAAATTGATTTGACCGGGGCGGTCAGCCAGTTGCCGGTGGGTGCCCCGGTGGAAGTCACCCTGCCGGAACTGTCGCCCGCACCATGAATGATTCGCCTGCCATCGAAACCCGTCAGTTGACCCGTCGTTTCGGGGCGGTCACGGCGGTTGATCATCTGGACTTGCAGGTACCGCGCCGGATCATACAGGGCTTTCTGGGCCCCAATGGCTCGGGCAAGTCCACCACCATCCGCATGCTGTGTGGCCTGCTGAGTCCCAGTGACGGCGAGGCAGTCATTCTGGGACACCGCCTGCCCGGCCAGGCCGAAGCCCTTAAACAGCATATCGGCTACATGACCCAGCGCTTCTCGCTGTACGAAGATCTGACCTGCCTGGAAAATCTGCAATTCATGGCAGACATTTATTCGCTGCCACGCCAGCGGGCCCGCAGTCGCATTGACGAACTCCTGAGCCGCTACGCCCTGCATGAACTCGCCCACCGGTTTGCCGGTACCCTGAGCGGCGGCCAAAAGCAGCGGTTGTCGCTGGCAGCCGCCATCCTGCACCAACCCGACCTGCTGTTTCTGGATGAACCCACCAGTGCGGTTGATCCGCAAAGTCGACGTGACTTCTGGGAAACCCTGTTTGAATTGTGTGAACAGGGCACGACCCTGCTGGTTTCCACCCACTACATGGACGAAGCCGAACGCTGCCACAGCCTGGCCATACTGGATCAGGGACGGCTGGCCGCCAACGGCAGCCCGCAGCAACTGGAGCGTGACATCACGGCCCACGTGGTGCGGATTGAGTGCGAATCGCCCCGGCTGTTCCGGGCACGGCTGCACGGTCAGGCCGCCATTCTCAGCGTGACCCAACTGGGGCTGGGGTTGCGGGTGCTGGTGGATCAGGCGGTCGCTGACCCCCTGCAAACCGTCCAGACACTGGTGAGCGGGCTGGATTGCCCGGCCCTGATTGAGCAAACCCAACCGAATCTTGAGGACGTCTTTGTGGCCACCACCCGACTCAACCCCAGGGATGTTCCGGCATGAACGGCCTGCGTCGGCTCCTGGCCATCATGCGGAAGGAAGTCCGCCAACTGCGGCGTGACCGCCTGACCTTTGGCAT
>CAIVXW010000063.1 GCA_903910005.1 uncultured Methylococcaceae bacterium | reverse complement strand
GATGTGCTGTAGCCATTTATTGACCAGACTCAGATTGGGTTGCTGGCGACTGAGGGCCGCCTTCACACCGCCGCAGTTGTAATGACCACAAACCACCACGTGCCTGACGCCCAATACCTGCACGGCGTATTGCACCACGCTCAGGCTGTTGAAATCGGTTTTGATGATCTGATTGGCGATATTGCGATGGACAAAAATTTGTCCGGGTTCAGCGTTGGTGATGATTTCCGCCGGTACCCGACTGTCAGCGCAGCCAATCCAGAGAAAATCAGGTGTCTGTTTGTCAACCAGCCGTTTGAAATAGTCGGGTTCACGTGAGATTTTTTCACTGGCCCACGCCTTGTTTTCAAGCAACAATTTTTCGTATGGTTTCATGAGCGATGATCCTGTTGGTGGGTTTAGTTTTTGGTCGATACATTATAGCCATTCCCGCTGGAATGCAACTGCCGCAAACGGGGGGCAGACCCGCATGCTTCAGTCTGGCGATGCAGCCTCGGACTCTAATATCTGTTGTGTGGTCTGTCGGGCAAGCATTAGCCGGAATGGGTGTCCGGTATTGGTATCCGGATTACACGCTTGCGTGGATTGATTGCAGGCCGGTCGCGGCAGGACACCGGGTTCATCGTGGTGGCACAGGGATGGTGCAGGCCGGTAGCGGGATAATCCGGCGCGTCCCCGGTAATCCGGGCGTAGGCTGAGCCTTCAGGTGAGTGGTTGAGGCGGGTGATCCACACCGTAACCGATTTTTGCGTAAGGGTCGTGAACAGGTTGGGCATCAGTCCCGGCAGCAGGCTCAGAATCACCATGATGACAGCCAGCAGGGTTTCCCGGGGGCGTAGATCCATGCCATCGGTCAGGTTGTGCGGGGGCGGTGTTCCCGGAAAAACCTGGCGACAGGCGTTGAAAAAATAGCTGGCCGTCAGTACGTTGCCCGAGAGCATGGCCAGTCCCGCGCCGGTGTGTGCCTTGAAAGTGCCGATCAGCAGCAGCAACCCGGCGGAAAAACTGCCCGTACCCGGTGTACCGATAGCCGCCAGACCCAGCAGTAAAAACAGGGCCGTGAACCGTGGCATGAGCCGGGCCAGACCATCCAGTTCAGCCAACTCGGTGGTGGCGGTGCGCTGGCGGATGAATTCGGCCAAAAGGAACAAGCCGGTCAACACGATGCTGAGGTTCGTCAGTTGCAACAAGGCTCCCTGTACGCCCTGAACCGTCAGGGATGTAATACCTGCCAGTATTGCCCCGGCATGACTGATACTGGCCCAGGCCAGCATGCAGCGCAGGTTGGTTTGCCTGAGGGCCATCAGGCCAGCGTAAATCAGCCCGCCAAGACCCAGGGCAAGTAACCAATCCTTGTACGCATGGGCTGCCCCGGGGGCCAGGGGAATGGCAATCCGCAGGATGCCATACAATCCCAGATTGAGTCCGCCCAGCCAGGCTGTCAGGCCCAGTGGCCCTTCCAGGGCGAGCGTCGGCAGCCAGGTGTGAAACGGGATTGCGGGAACCCTGACGGCAAAGCCGGACAGCAACAGCCAAAAGATCACGGACTGCATCTCGCTGGCCACCGGGACGTGCAGCAGGGTGAGGTAGTCAAACGAAAAGCCGCTGGATAAAGGCAATCCCAACTGCTCGGCATGATTGATGGCCAGTAACAAAAATCCCGTCAACAGGGCGGCACTGCCGCCCAGCATGAGCAGGGTGTATTTGACAGCGGCGTGGTGCCGTTCCGGCCCGATGCCGTAGCGGTTGACCAGCAGAAAAACCGGCACCAGTGTCAGTTCCCAGAACAGCAGGAACAACACCAGATCCAGGGCGCAAAACACGCCGATCGTCATGCTTTCCAGTATAAACAATGAGGCCAGGGGCAACCGGGCCTGATGTTGCAGGCGCGGCCAGGTGGCCACAATGACTGCCAGATTGACCCAGGCGGTCAGGAACGGAAACACCACTGACAACCCGTCCACCCCCACGACATAGCCAATGTTCAGCCCGGGAATCCAGTTCATACGTTCGATGAACTGAATCCGGTTCGAGTCAAAATCAAACAGGAGCAGGGGCAACGCAGTCAGCAACAGTTCCGCGAGGGCTACTCCCAGGGCATAGTATCGGATCGAGCGGCTCTGCCTGAGGCTCACCAACCCGATGAGGGCCAGGAGCGGAAAGACAATCGCCAGTGACAATACCGGCAGGCTGGATGCGATCATGTTTCAGGGCGGCGACTGTTGTTGGTAGGGCGCGGTCAGATGGCGGAAACTGCCGTCAATCCACTGCATCCAGGGTTGTTGATAAAAGCCTGCCGCCAGCAAACTCAGGCCAATCAGCAGATTCAGCACGGTTTCAGGCCAGCGGGTTTGGGTCTGCTCCACCCAGGGCAAGGTTGCCCGCTCACGGGTCAGAAAAATTTTCCGGAAGACGTACAGCAGTAGCCCCGCTACCAGTATATTCCCGCTTGTTACGGCGACTGCCATGCCCCAGCCGTATGCCTGCAGGATGCCTTCCAGCAACAGGTGGACGGCATCGAAACCGGGAGTACCCGGTATGGCGGTGGTACTCAGGGCGGCAATCACACCGGTGAAGGCCAGCCGTGGCGAGGCATTGAACCGTCTGCCGAGGCGTGGAATGAGCAAGGTGCCACTACGGCGCAACAGTGCTGCGGCGGTCAGAAACAAACCGGCACTGGCCAGGCCGGCATTAAAAGACAACAGCAAACTGCCGGTCAATCCCCGCCCATTCAGGCTGAACACCCCAACCAGCAGCAGACCGGTCTGGCTGATCAGGGTGAAGGCCAGCAGCCTCTGCAACCCAATCTGCGTGAAGGCCAGAACGGCCCCGTAGCAAATACCGAGCAGACCCAGTCCGGTCACAAAGTCGCGAAAATGGCTGACGGCATCGGGCAGCAGTGGCAGTACAAAACGCAGCAGCAGGTATAACCCCACCCTTGAACCCGCCATCATCACCATAAACTCAGGCGTTACCGGCTTTTTGCCGAGTTCGGGTAACCAGCCATGCAGGGGAAACTGGGCCAGATGAATGGCGGCAGCGTAAAACATCAGGATAAAAACCAGACCTTGCCGACTGGTCGGCAAGGGGTTTTGTTGCAGTTGAGCCAGCTCCCACGACCAGCTCCCACGGCTTTGAAATTGATGCAGTCCCAGCAGCAGGGTAGCAACCCACAACAGCAGCAGACCGCTGGCCATGAATTGCCGGTATAGCCGACCGGCAGGTGGTTGCTCCGGGCGGCGGCGGGGGAGCAGGTAGCCGACCGGAATCAGTTGCAGGGTAAGGAGCAGCGTAAAAACCAGCAGATTGGGGGTAGTAAACAGCCCCATCAGTACGGCTTCCAGACCCAGCAGGGCGGCTGTCCGCCGGTGATGTATGCCGGTTTCCACCGCTTGGTACAGTGTCAGCAGAACAGTCAGGATCGCGGTTACCGTGATGAAGGGTATCCCGACAGCGTCGATGTGGAGCGGGCCGTGAGTCAGTGAATCCGGCTGAAACCCTGCCAGGGTGAAAATGACCAGACCGAGTACCAGACTGCTGCACAGCAGTCCGAGCGGTGCCACGGTGTATCGGTAGCGGGTGGCAATCAGGCAACCCGCCAATGGAATCAGTACCAGCAGCAGGGGCAGGTTCAACAGGGGAGCGGCAAGGGTCGCGGCGAACATGGATTTAGTGTTACCAGTGACGTCAGTTCGGATTAAGGACAGGGTGAATGGCCGGTGGTGAATAGCGAGCGGTATCCCGGGAGTACTGCCATCTGCCATCTGCCATTCGCCATCCGCCATCCGCCAT
>CAIVXW010000062.1 GCA_903910005.1 uncultured Methylococcaceae bacterium | reverse complement strand
GGCGCTGCAACAGGAGTGGTTCCTGTCGCAGCCGGGAAAGTGACGCCTGTCAGATACGAATGTGGTCAGCAAGACACGTCGGGGCAGGAAAAGAACCGTGCGCACCTTCGCGCACTTTCTTGATAGCAGGATATGATCCATGAGTCTCAAAACAAGCCTACTCAAAACACTGATCGGATGGACACCCCGCTGGCTCATCGCCCGGGTGGCCAATTTTATTCTGAAGGGAATCGTCGAACTGAAACAGTTCAGCCTTGATCTGGATGCTCGCCAGATTTATGTCGAATTGCAATTGTACGGCGAACCGGACACCCTGCAGATATGGCTGGAGGCGTTTTATATCGCCAATCCGACCGGGACAAATCCCGTGTTTGTCCTGCAAAAGGCACGTTCCAGCAAGCCCTGGGTCAACAATGTGCTGGCGAAAGTAGCCGGTAAGGCCTGGGCAATTCCGGATTTACCCCAGTACAGGGCGCAGATTCAACTGGTTTCCGAATTGCTGGAGTCCGATGTTGCGGGCAGGCTGCCGTCGCCATGACTGACACCCGCTTTTTGATTCCACGCAAACTGGTGCTTGCGATACTGCATCACATCCAGACGCAGCCGGAGCAGGAAGTGTGTGGTCTGGTCGGTGGCGACCCGGGAAAGGCGGCGTCGTATTATCCGGTGGACAATATCGATCCGTTGAAGACAAACCGGTTTACGCTGGATGGGGCAGGCCAGATCGCCGCCCTCAAAACCATGCGCTCCCGCAATGAAACGCTGGTGGCCATTTTTCATTCGCACCCACACACGACGGCCCAACCCTCCAGCCTGGACATCGCACTGGGCGGTCATTCGGGCGTATTGAGCCTGATCGGGTCAACCGGTACCCGGGGGGTGCTGGAACTACGGGGATACCGCCTGGATGCCGCAGAAAACGGTGCCGAGGTGGAATTGCTGATGGGGGATGAGGGGTGAGTGGCGCGGCCATCCTGGCTGCGAGGGGTGAGTGGCGCGGCCATCCTGGCTGCGAGTGGCGAGGGGGAGGGGAGGGGCGAGTGGCGCGGAATGGCCACTCGCCGAGGGTCGTAACCGTCCCGGATCAGAAACTGACCACCACGTCGGTGGAAAACAGGAACTGATCCTTGCGGGTGGCGGCATAACCGGTAGCGGCTCCGCCGTTGTCGAAGGCCGGCGGCCCGTCGTTCCAGTCGTAGCGTACGTTGGGACGCACCGATACCCAGGTCATGGGCTTCCAGTTCAAACCGGCGGTGAAGGCATAATAGCTGTTGGCACCCGGAAAATAGGTGAGGGTTCTGCCCGGAGAGGCGACACGGAAACCGTCATCGTCCCGGAACCATTCGCCCCTGAGTCCCACGCCCAACTGGTCGTTGATATCGTAGACCAGATAGTTGTTGAGACCGTACCAGGTCGCGTCCTGCCCGCCTACCGCCTTGTCAGCAAAACCGTGATCGTGCTGGAAGGTGTAGTGTAATCCTTCCATCAGATCGTGCTTGATGACAATGCTGTACATGCTCCACTGGTTGTGATCCCGTTCCGAGGTCTCACCGGTGGTGCCCGTAACCGCCACTGAAGTCGCCTTGTCATCCGTGTTCCAGGTGACACCGCCGATGCCTGCCCAGTTACCCAGACCCTGATCCCAGGCACCGTCCCAGCCACCGAACTCGCTGCCGGTGACAGCACCGCCGGTCACTGACCAGTTGGGATCCACCGGATAGCTCAGCAACACCCCGGTATGGGTGAAGGGCTCGCCGTATTGCATGGTATAGGCATGGGAGTAGAAGAAATTATCAGGGGCCGTGACCACTTCGTTACCAATGATGGTATAGAAGTGACCCACCTTGGCGGTAATGCCATTGCCGATGGGAGCGAAAATTTCGGCATAAACCTGTGGAAAGGCAATGTCATAAAACCGCTCACCCTCCTGGGCCAGGATGCCCAGATCCCAGGTTCCCTTGGGCGAACCGTAAGCCTGGGTGAACACCGAATCGGTGCCGAACATGAAGTCAGCCCTGAAGCCCAGATCCCAGCCTCCCCCCTCGGTGTTGACCGCTTTTTGCAGATAGAGATAGAACTGATTCAACTGAAATTCCGAATCCCGGTCGCCAAAGGTGACCGGCCCGTTGAATCCCCCTCCCGGTGATGTGGCGTTGTAGGTGATGCCGGCATTGGCCCAGCCACCAAACTTGAGTCCGTTGTCCTTCATGAAACTGGCTTCGTTGATGTCCAGCCCGCCGTAACTCAGCAGCCCCGTGGCTTCATCGGCACCGGCATGGCTTGCCATGCCGAAGCTGACCAGAGAAGTGAACGCTGCAACAGTGATGCGTTTCAGGCGTGATTGTGTGATCAATGATGTCATTATTGGATGCTCCCAAAAAAATTGATGTCCGTAATCAACAGCAAAAATAAGGCCAATGCATGAAATTGTGCAAAAACAGGGTTTTCGCAGCGCGTTGCCGACAAAAACGCACAATTATTGTGCGCCGGTGATACCTTTTTGCACCGAAACAACAAATTGTTGCAAAAAAACAATAGGGGCAACAGTACGCAATTTTGCCTGTGCATAACGCTGTTGAAAAATTGTGGAAAAGGCTGGTAAAACGTTGCCCGAACCAGGGACCGCACAATTTGTCCACAGGGGCTGGCCGGTTTCACGGTTTTTTTCCACAGGGTTTTCCCGTCGCTAAAGGCAGGGCAGACAAGGCTTCAACCGGGTTATCCACAGTTCAGCCCCTGCCCTATAATAAACAAAGAAATATCTTTTTAATTACTATGTGTTTAGCCATCCCTGGACAACTGATCCGCATTCATGACGACACGGCCGCCGGTTCGTCCGGCACGGTGCGTTTTGGCGCGGTTCTGAAAGAGGTCAACCTGTTCTGCACCCCTGAAGCCAGGGTTGGCGATTACGTCATCGTTCATGCCGGCCTTGCGATCACGGTGCTGGACGAGGAAGAAGCCCGTGCCGTGCTGGACACCGTGGCCGCCCTGGATCAGTAACCGTATGAAATACGTCGACGAATTTCGTGATCCCGGGCGGATTCGCGGGCAGCTCAAGGCCATCAGCCGTTTCACCGACCGGCCCTATACCCTGATGGAAGTGTGTGGCGGACAAACCCATGCCATCTTGCGGCACGGGCTGGATCGTTTGTTACCTGGCAACATTGAACTGATTCACGGCCCCGGTTGCCCGGTTTGCGTGACGCCGGTCGGGTACATCGACAAGGCTTTGGAACTGGCTGCCCTGCCGGGTGTGGTTTTTTGTTCCTTTGGTGACATGTTGAGGGTGCCGGGTTCACGGCATGACCTTCTGGCCGTCAAGGCCCGTGGCGGCGATGTCCGGACGGTTTATTCACCGCTGGATGCCGTCAGGCTGGCGGTCGGGTTGCCGGATCGTCAAGTGATTTTTTTTGCGGTGGGATTTGAAACGACCGCACCGGCTGTTGCCCTGGCGGCGGTACAGGCCCTTCAACTCAAGCTCGACAATTTTTCCCTGCTGGTGTCGCATGTACGGGTGCCGCCCGCCATTGAGGCGTTGCTGGGGGCACCATTCAATCGGGTGCAGGGGTTCCTGGCTGCCGGTCATGTGTGTACCATAATGGGCTTTGAAGAATACGAGGCACTGGCACAACGTTACCGTGTTCCGATCGTGGTGACCGGTTTTGAGCCACTGGACATACTGGACGGGGTTTATCATTGCGTAAGGCAGTTGCAGGAAGGCCGCCACACGGTTGAAAACCAGTATCGTCGCTCGGTACGGCGGGAGGGTAATCCCCACGCCCTGAGCCTGTTACAGACGGTTTTCATGACGGTGGATCGGGACTGGCGCGGATTGGGCCTGTTGCCTGACAGTGGCCTGGCTCTGACACCGGCGTATCAGTCACTGGATGCCGAGCGACGCTTCAACCTTGGTCCACCGCTTCAGTCCGATTGCGGTGAATGCCGCAGCGGCCAGGTATTGACCGGCCAGATCAAACCAACCGAGTGTCCGGCCTTTGCCACCCGCTGCACCCCGGAACATCCACTGGGGGCCACCATGGTATCCTCCGAGGGAGCCTGTGCCGCCTATTTCCATTACCGTTAGCACGAATTCAGGATGTGGTGAGTAGCGAGTGGTGAGTGGGGAGTGGGGAGTGGTGAGTGGGGAGTGGGGAGTGGGGAGTGGCGAGTGGCGAGTGGCGAGTGGGGAGTGGGGAGTGGGGAGTGGCGAGTGGGGACATGGTTGGTATGCCGTACTCACTCATCACTGAACCCTCCGGGCCGTGAGGGTGGCCGTG
>CAIVXW010000061.1 GCA_903910005.1 uncultured Methylococcaceae bacterium | reverse complement strand
TGGCGAGTGAGTACTTGCATACCACCCGGCAATCCATGCCCCCCATTCGCCATTCGCCATTCGCCATTTACACCCCAAAATCGCTCTTGCGTAACCGGGGTCAAGACGGTATCTGCCGCCGCGCCTTATCCGGAATTCACGTTATGGTACGGTCGGGGAAGTGAATATTGTCTCAGTGTATCAGATGAAACATGGTCGAAACAGATGAAACGTGGCGATCTGTCTGTATCCAGCCCCGTCGTCCCTGAATCGAAACCTTGTCCCTCGCCCTGCCGTTACTGGCAACACGGGGACTGGCGGGTGGCATGTATTTGGCTCAACCAACCGCAACACGACTCCTCCCTTACCAACCAAGGTCACGAACATGCTATTCAGACAGTTCTTTGAAGCCGATACCTGCACCTACACCTACCTGTTGGGATGCCCTGGAACCCGCAGGGCTCTACTGATTGATCCGGTGGCCAGCGAAACCGAACACTACCTGCAAACCCTGCAGAACCTCGGGCTGACACTGGTCTATACCATTGAAACCCATGTTCATGCCGATCACATCACGGCCTCAGGCTCCCTGCGGCAGCGCACCGGCAGCAAAAGTGTGGTACACCGGGATGCCGGTGCCTTGTGTGCCGATTTACTGGTAACGGATGGTGTGCTGCTGCAGGTTGGGGATATTGAACTGGAAATCCGGCACACGCCGGGACATACCGGTGGTTGCATCAGCCTGGTCATGGCGGATCGGGTTTTTACCGGGGATTCGCTGTTCATCAACGGCTGTGGACGCACGGACTTTCAGCAAGGCGATGCCGGTCAGCTTTACGACAGCATCCAGCAAAAATTATTCAGCCTGCCCGGCGATACCCTGGTGTATCCAGGCCATGATTATCAGGGTCAGACGGTATCCACCATCAAACAGGAGAGGGCCATCAATCCCCGCCTGGGTCATGGCCGCACCCGGGATGAATTCGTCAAACTGATGCACGAACTGGATCTTCCCTATCCCAGGTATATTGATGCAGCCCTCCCGGCCAACCAGGCCTGCGGACAAGCTGCGTTGCCGCGCCAGGGCTGATTCCTTAAACAATTCCATTCAAACCGGATACACCCATGACACTTGTAATCATTCTGGCCCTGACCATCGGGTTGCTGTTGGGACTGTTGGGCGGCGGTGGCTCCATTCTGACCATTCCCGTACTGGTCTATCTGCTGAATGTGGCCCCTAAAACCGCCATTGCCACGTCCCTGCTGGTGGTTGGTCTCACCAGCCTGGTTGCCATGCTGGGACACGCCCGGCAGGGACGTGTCTGCCTCCGTACCGGCCTGGTGTTCGGAATGGCCGGTATGCTGGGTGCCTACGGTGGTGGTCGGCTGGCAGCCTTCATTCCCGGCGGCGTTCTTTTGTTGTTGTTTGCAACCATCATGGGTGCCACGGCGATTGCCATGCTGCGCAACCGTCGCCCTGAACAGGCGATCGCCGAAAAAAATACCTCCCCGTGTCCGGCTCACGTGCCGGTCATGGCGATAGTGTTCGATGGCTTGCTGGTGGGCGGGCTGACCGGTCTGGTCGGGGCCGGTGGCGGTTTTCTGGTAGTACCGGCCCTCAATCTGCTAGGCGGTATCCGCATGCATGCGGCGGTGGGTACTTCGTTACTGGTCATTGCACTCAACTCCTTCGCCGGACTGGCAGGCTACATCAGCCATGTCGAGATCGACTACCACCTGGCAGCCCTGCTGGCCGGATTTGCCATGGTGGGCAGCCTGATCGGTGGCCGGTTTTCCAGCCGTATCCGGGCGGACATCCTGAGACGCCTGTTCGGGATATTCGTGATGGGGATCGCCTTTTATCTGCTCTCGAAAGAACTGAGACCGGAATTGCTGGAAGAAACCCGGCAACTGATTCTGGATCACCCGGACTTTCTTTGGGGCGGAGCCACGGTGGTTCTGGGCTTGCTGTTGCTCCGTCTGCGCGAATGGATACACACCCACGGGTTAGAGGTAATTCAGGACTGATTCCCCGGGGGGAGCGTGTCGGGGTAGGGCGAATTTGCTACACTTGGGCTTTGTGGCATTCCTGAGCAATCCGGCGAGTCCGGTTCGTCGGCAACAAGCTGTCAGCCTGACTCCAACCCTTCGAGATTTCATCCATGAATTGGCATTCCATCGGTTTTCGTGCGGTTCTTGGCATCGCCGCCCTGATGTTCGTATTAACCGGAACCTTACTGGCCCTCTATTCTGTCATTGAGCGCGGCAAAATCATTGAACTGGAGGTTCAATCAGCCAGAAACCTGTTGCTGGTTGCAGAATCGATTCGAACTGATTCTTCGCGTACCTGGAAAGACATGGAATTCGCCGAGACCCTCCGCAAACTCGCAACCCCTTCGTCACCGGATGAGACGAGAAAACAGATTCTGGCTCATATCCCGGTTGTAAAGGCCTGGAGCATCGTGGGCCAACAAGGCAACCGTGCGGGCTTTCAGTTGCGTACCCCCCGACAAAACCCGAGAAATCCCGACAACGCCCCTGATGCGATCGAACAAACCGTGCTGGATTATTTTGCCGATCACCCGGAAGCCACCGAATTTGTCCATCTGGACAAGGCTGACAATGCCATCCGCTATTTTCGCCCGGTCAGACTGACCAGTGAGTGCCTGATGTGCCACGGCGATCCAGTCAATGCCAGCCTTTACTGGGACAACGCCGAGGGCAAGGATATTTTGGGCTATCCGATGGAAGGCAAGACTGAGGGTGACCTGCACGGTGCGTTTGAAATCATCAAATCACTGCGGGCCTCGGATGCCGTACTCAACGCCCAGATCATTAAAACCGCCGGCTTGCTGGCCCTGGCTCTTGTCGGTGTCTGCGCCCTGATCTACCTGGTCATCAAGCGGCAGATCGTGGCACCGTTCACCCTGCTGGGCTTGCGACTGGAGGACATGGCCCAGGGTGATGGAGACCTCACCAAACGGCTGACCGTCAAGGGAAAAACCGAGGTAGCGTGGTTATCCAGCAGTTTCAACAAATTTCTGGCCAAGGTACAGAAAACCATCCGCCACATCACCCAGACCGGAGCTGACATATCGGCCCAGTCGGACAATCTGTCATCCATTACCACCGATCTGACCCACGGCGTCAGCCAGCAACTGGAAAGCACCGAACGCATCAAGGAGGCCATGGCCGCCATGATTGCCAGTGTCGACAATATCGCCAACAACGCCTATACCACTGCCCATGCGGTACAGGAGGCCGACCGGGAAACCAAGGCCGGTTACGATATGGTTCAGGAAGTAAAGCAGGTGATTGATCAACTGGCACTGGAGGTGGAACGGGGGGCCAAAGTCATTGGTGAACTGAATCAATACAGCAACAATATCGGTTCTGTCATTGATGTCATCCGCAGCATTGCCGAGCAAACCAACCTGCTGGCCCTCAATGCCGCGATTGAGGCGGCCCGGGCCGGTGAACAGGGGCGCGGCTTTGCCGTAGTGGCCGACGAGGTTCGGGTGCTGGCCAGTCGCACCCAGAAATCCACCCAGGAAATACAGGATACCATCCAGCGTCTGCAGGAAACCGCCCAAAGGGCTTCCAGTGTGATGGCTGAAAACCAGAACCGGGCAGTACTCAGCGTGGAAAAAGTCAATGCTGCCGGTGAAAAACTGGATCACATCGCATCAATGGTCAACACCATCACCACCCAGAACAGCAACATCGCCTCTGCCGTGGAACAACAAAGCCGCATGAGCCTTGAAATCAGCCGCAATATTGAGCGGGTTGGGCAAATGGTCGCCGCCAGTGCCCGTGAGGCCGAACGCACCGACAGCATCAGTCGATCCCTGGCGGGTCTGGCTGATAATCTCAAATCGGCCATCGGCTACTTCAAAACCTGATGGACAATCCTCCCCGACTTCCGGACAACGTATTTCACTTCATACTGCAGGCCACCTCCGGTTATGTCGGCTGGTTTTGGCTGATGGCCCTGCTCGAAACCGGGCAGGCCGCCAGCAATATTCTGGTGCCATACGCGATTGGCCGCATCGTCGATGCGGTCAGTCAGGGCTTGCAGGAGCCGACCCGCTGGCTGGAAACACTGCAACTCCCCCTGTTGTTGTTTGCCGGACTCAACCTGGGTGAAATCCTGTTCAGTCGGGCCAGCGGTGCCTGCCTGATTGTGGCGGGACCGCGTATCCGCATGCGAACCACCCGCGTCCTGTACGCTTACCTGCAACACCATTCACACCGTTATTTCGGCAATCATTTTGCCGGTGCCCTGGCCCACCGCATCAGCGAAACGGCCATGAGCGTCAACCACATCCTCTGGACGGTGTTGTTCGATTTCTATCCGGTGGTCATCGTATTCGGTATCTCCATCGGGCTTCTGGTTCGCACCCACGTGCAACTGGGCCTGTTCGTGGCCGGCTGGGCACTGATTTATGTCGCGGCGTCCTACTGGCTGGCTGCCCGCTGTGAAGCTTACGCCCAAACGTATGCCGATGTACGCAGCAAGGTTAATGGCAAAATCGTTGATTCGGTTACCAACATCACCAACGCCCGCCTGTTTGCCCGTCTGGAATATGAGCGCAGATACCTGGACGGCTTTCTTGACGAGGAAATGGCAGCGGCCCGGCGCACGTTCTGGTATATGGAACGGGTGCGCTGGTTCCAGTTTATTTCCGCCGCCATCCTGCGGATTGGCACCCTCTACTATGCCCTCGAACTGTGGGCATCCGGTCAGATCGGCGTGGGTGATTTCACCATGACCACCGGTCTCGCCCTGCTTATCATTGGCGATGCCCGAAACCTCAGTCGACGTTTTCTGGAGTTTTTTGAATATGTCGGAACCGTCTCGAACGGCGTCAAAACCCTGATCCGTCCTCACGAACTGACCGACAAACCGGATGCCGCCGAGCTAACGGTCAGCAAGGGACGCATCGAGTTTCGTGACCTGTGGTTTGCCTACGTGCCAGAACAATCGGTATTTCGCGATCTGAACGTCGTTATACCGGCCGGTCAGCGGGTTGGCCTGGTGGGCTTATCCGGATCGGGCAAGTCCACCTTTGCCCATCTGTTGCTACGTAACTACGACCCGCAGCAGGGCCAGGTATTGATCGACGGCGTGGACATCGCATCCGTCACCCAGGAATCACTGCACCGGCAGGTCAATCTGATTCCGCAGGATCCCACCCTGTTTCACCGCACGCTCCGGGAAAATATCGCCTACGGCAAACCGGAGGCTGGCCCCGAGGAAATCAGCCGGGCGGCCCGGTTGGCACGGGCTGAGGATTTCATCGAGACCCGTCCCGAGGGCTATGAATCCATGGTCGGTGAACGGGGTGTCAAGCTGTCCGGTGGCCAACGCCAGCGTATCGCCATTGCCCGGGTGCTGCTGCGCCAATCCCCCATTCTGATTCTCGATGAAGCGACCTCCAGCCTGGATTCGATTACCGAAAAGGCCATACAGGGTAGCCTGGAGCAACTGATGCAGGGCAAAACCGTGATCGTGATCGCACACCGTCTATCCACCATCGTCAGTCTGGATCGCATCCTGGTATTTGACCAGGGCCGCATCGTCGAAGACGGAACCCATGATGAGTTGCTGGAGCGACAGGGAGCCTACTACCGCCTGTGGACCATGCAGTCTGCCGGCTTTTTACCCGAGGCAGAGCCACATTGAAGCGATTACATCTCTACGT
>CAIVXW010000060.1 GCA_903910005.1 uncultured Methylococcaceae bacterium | reverse complement strand
GATAGAGCCCCGCGACCTTGACCTGGCCCATCCGGCCCATGCCAAATCCCGCTTCGGCACCCTGCGCGAAGTCCGTGACGCTGCCGAACGTGACGCCATCGCCCGGGCACTGGCCGAAACCGGCCAGAACATGACCCGGGCCGCCGAGATACTGGACATCACCCGTCCAACCCTCTATGCCCTGCTGGACAAGTTCAACCTGAAGGCATGAGTCGATATTCCCTGATAGCCACCTCAGTGGCCGGATCCCGAGTTGAGGTTATTTCACGGTACCCATTTCAAAAATGAGCATTTCCGCTTCGCCTTCACTGATGTTTTCAGCGGTCATCCATTGACCCGATTCCCAGAATACTTCACCGGGTCCGTATTCCTGCACCTGGCCACTCTCTTCGATTTTGACCCGGCCCCTCAATACGTAGCGCGGCCCCGGACCTTCATGGGTGTGCAGCGGCGTTTTGTAACCTTGCGGAAAAATAACCCGAATGATGCGGGCATTGACCTGGTTGGTGGGTAACTCGGCGGCCTTTTCCAGCAGAATCTGCCGTGGCGGCATTTTGGCTTCCTCGGCCTGAATGACCGTCCAGGGCAGCAAAATGGCACAGGCCGCAACGGCGCGTAAAGGATGTTTCATGGTTTCCTCGTTGAGTGATGAAATGAAAAAAATCGGGGTAAGGCCCACATTATCCGTCCTGTGGCGCGGGCAGTTCACTGACATCGGGCAGACGGGCCCGATGCTGCAACCAGAATACGCCGAGTAAGTCCCAGACACCGGCCCACAGCCGTTGCCAGGTTCCGTACTTGGAATACCCGTGTATCCGGGGGCGATGATTGACCTCCACCGAGATGACGGCGACCCCGGCCCGCCGGGCCAGTGCCGGTAAAAAACGGTGCATGTGATCAAAATAAGGCAGCGACAGGAACAGGTGACGCGAAAAAACCTTGAGTCCGCATCCGGAATCCGGTGTCTGATCCTTGAGCAGGTAGCCCCTGACCGTATTGGCCAGTCGCGAGGAAAACCGGCGCCACTCGCTGTCCTGCCGTCGTCGCCTGTAACCTGCCACCAGGGGATCATGGCCGTCTGCCGCCAGTGTGTGCCATTGTTCAAGCAGGCGGGGTATGTCAGCCGGATCATTCTGGCCGTCGCCGTCCAGGGTTGCGATCAATGTTCCCCGGGCACATCGAATACCGGTGTGCAGGGCAGTACTCTGTCCGCAACAAATCCGGTGACAGATAACCCGAAGATCGGGGTAGAGGGTCTGTAACTGGCGAAGTTCGCCGAGGGTGCCATCCTGGCTGCTGTCGTCGACAAAAATCATCTCGGCTTCGAGACCGGTATTGGCCAGCACGTCGGCAATCTCGCCAACCAGCGGCCTGATGTTGGATTCTTCGTTATGAACCGGTACGACGATGCTTAGTTGCATGACGGGTTACCCTCGTATACGACATGGGGCGGTTGATCGCTGGACTCAATCCGGCCAACCGGGAAAGCCTCAAGGCCTGCGTCACGCAAACAGGCGAGGGTGGCCGCTTCGGCGTCCGGTCTGGTGCAGACAATCATGCCGATACCGCAATTGAAGGTTTTGAGCATTTCAGGGTCAGCAATTTTGCCCCATTGCTGCAACCAGTCAAAAACGGCGGGGCGCGTCCAGGCTGTCAGGTCAATCACGGCCCGGCATCCCGGCGGCACTACCCGTGGCAGGTTTTCGGTGATGCCGCCTCCGGTGATATGGGCGCAGGCACACACGTCAACCCGGGCCATCAGGGCCAGCAGGGGTTTCACGTAAATGCGGGTGGGTTGCAGTAGTGCGTTCATGATTGAGTCAGGGATGCTTGCCCCGGCGGCCTTGACCCGTTCCAGTACCTTGCGGATGAGTGAGTATCCGTTGGAATGCGGCCCGGAAGATGAGAGGCCGATCAAACGATCACCCGGTTGCACCCGGCTGCCGTCAATCAGGGCGGCTTTTTCCACTATGCCGACGCAAAAACCGGCCAGGTCGTAGTCATCCGCCGCGTAGAGCCCGGGCATTTCTGCGGTCTCTCCCCCCACCAGGGCACAGCCGGCCTCGACACAACCGGCAGCTATCCCGGCGATGACCCGTTCGGCCCGTTCGACCCGCAGGGCACCGGTGGCGTAATAATCGAGAAAAAACAGGGGAGCCGCTCCCTGCACCACGATGTCGTTGACGCACATCGCCACCAGATCAATGCCGATTCCCTCATGCCTGTCGGTGTCCAGGGCCAGCCTCAGCTTGGTGCCGACGCCGTCGGTTCCTGCCACCAGTACCGGATTGCGGTATTGGTCAAGTGGCAGTTCAAACAGCGAGCCAAACCCGCCCAGACCGGCCATGACGCCGGGAATGCGGGTTCTGGCCGCCAGGGGTTTGATTCGCTCCACCAGGGCCGCCCCGGCTTCAATGTCCACGCCCGCCTGCTTGTAATTGAGGGCATCGGGAATTATGTTGCTCAAACTCAGTCTCCGCTCCGGTAGTAAAATGGTATGGTATTGTACAGGGACATGACAACCGACAGGGAGATTTTGTTGAGTATCCATTGCGTACCGTTCCATCCCGTCATCAGGGCCTTCCTGCCCGGAGGATTGCTTGAACCCCCGCCACATACCCAATATCATTTCGGTGGCCCGAATCGCGCTGGTCGGGCCCATCGTGGTTTTGATCCTGCAACGGCAGTTTTCGGCAGCACTGGGCCTGATGGTGGTTGCCGGTCTGTCCGATGCCCTCGACGGCTGGCTGGCGCGACGCTATCACTGGCAATCGCGTCTGGGTTCCTGTCTCGATCCGGCAGCCGACAAACTGCTGCTGATCACAGGCTACATCGCCCTGACATCCCTTTCCCTCCTGCCGCTATGGCTGACCGTGACCATTGTCCTCCGTGACGTGGTGATTCTGGCCGGGGCCGCCGCCTACTACCGGCGGGTTGGCGCGTTTGAGGGTCAACCCCTCCGAATCAGCAAGCTCAACACCTTCCTGCAACTGATCCTGCTGATCAGTTGTCTGCTGAACCAAATGGCGGGGCCGTTCGCTCCCTGGCCGTTCACACTGCTGACTGGCGTCGTTTTCCTGACCACACTGGCCAGTGGCGTGGCCTATACGGTGGTGTGGAGCCACAAGTATGCCCAGGCCCGACAGCAGACCCAAACCTGAACCATTTTCCCCGAATAATATGACTGATACCGTGATTCGACAGCGTTTTCTACGCATGGGCCTGATTACCATCATGGCCGTCTATTTCCTGATTGCAATCGGTGGCGTGGTCAGGGCCTCCGGGGCCGGTATGGGCTGCCCGGACTGGCCTACCTGTTTTGGTCAGTGGATTCCCCCCCTGGAGGAATCACAGTTACCCGCCAATTATCAGCAGATTTACGCCGAACGCGGCTACGCTGACACCCGCTTTAACCCGGTCAAAACCTGGACTGAATACGGCAACCGCCTGGTTGGAGCCAGCATCGGCATCCTGATCCTGCTGACCCTGGTGTATTCCATCCCCTTTCTGCGGCGGGACAAACCGGTATTCTGGCTGTCAGCGGTGGTATTCCTGCTGATCGGCTTCCAGGGCTGGCTGGGTTCGCAGGTAGTGGCCAGCAACCTGAAGCCTGCCATGATTACCGCCCACATGGTGACGGCGTTCCTGATCGTAAGCCTGCTGATCTACACCCTGACCCGTTCCCAGCGGGATACCCTGAGGCAGCTCCGGCCGGGAGTCCTGCCAGACCGTTTCAATACCGTGCTGGGCATTGCCATGGCAATGACCCTGCTGCAGATTGCGATGGGAACCCAAATCAGGGAATCGGTGGATGTCATCGCCCTTGACCTCGGCAACGCCAATCGGGATATCTGGCGCGAGCATTTTCCGGTCATTTTTTATATCCATCGCTCGTTTTCATCGGTGATTCTCCTCACCAATTTCTGGCTGGTCTGGATGCTGATTCGCCACCACGGTTGGCATACGCTGACCGGCAGGTTCGGCATCGGGCTGGCAAGCCTGCTGTTGTGCGCGGTACTGAGCGGCATCACACTCGACCGACTCGGGTTCCCGGCCTACATTCAGCCGCTGCACCTGCTGTTGGCCAACCTGATTTTTGGCGTGCAGTTTTCCCTGAGAATGATGTTGGGATATGTCGGGGGCAGGGAGCAGGAACCGGGACTCAGTGGGTAATTCAGGTAGCGTGGTCTTTCTCAGGATTTTTCGCTTTCAGTCGACACAGTGGCTCCCCATGCTGAATTTCCGGGCCATCCGGGAGGCACACCATGCAACATCAGGAGTATTTCGCCATGATTGATTCCGTCACCCACTATGTCGGTGTTTCGCAGGCTTTACAACAGAACAAAATTATCCATGAACAGGAGATTTCCGCACTGAAACTTTCCAATGACCTGATGCAGAAAGACGATCAGGTTGAGGTGGAAACGCTGGATGCGGTTGATCAGGTCAGCAGTATTGAGGAAGAAGGCAGTAAAATTAACATCAGGGTCTGAACACAGGGACACTGCGTGCTGTATCTGTTCATTATCATCGCGGTGGGAGCGGTCTTTCTGGGCATGCGCCACCTTGTTCTGTCAGCCCCCGACCCCCTCACCCGGCAGCGACGCCGTAACTGGATGCTGGCGGGGGTGGGGGGTGTTCTTGTTCTGCTGGCACTGAATCGTTCCGGCATGCTGGCCCCCTTGCTGGGCGGTTTGCTGATTCTGCTGGTACGTCTGGTTCCGCTCATTCCCCAATTACTCAAAACGATTCTGGCCGAACACGGCAACAAGGCGGGCGGTACGGAATCGGCCGCCACATCAGCTACCATGACCGACACCGAAGCCCTGGAGATTCTGGGACTGGAAGCCGGTTGTTCGCGGCAGGCGGTGCTGGATGCCCACCGGCGTCTCATCCACAAACTGCATCCGGATCGGGGCGGCTCGGATTATCTGGCGGCTAAAATCAATCAGGCCAGGGATATTTTATTGAGGAGCAGGTAGGAGCCTGGGCATCCCACTGCCAGGCTTCCGCCGGGGGGGCGAGATTGACGGCCTGTTCCAGCAAAGTGATGAAGGCGGTGCGGGGTATTTCCTCCGCCCCCAGACTGACCAGATGATCGGTGTGAAGTTGACAGTCGATTACCTGATAGCCCCAGCGAACCAGAAGATGGCAGGCATGCACCATTGACGCCTTGGAAGCATCCGTGACAGTATGGAACATGGATTCGCCGAAAAAAATCCGTCCCAATGCAACCCCGTACAGGCCGCCCACCAGTGAACCCGATTGCCAGGTTTCAAAGGAATGGGCCAGTCCCCGCCGATGCAGGGTTTCGTAGGCGGCAATCATGCGTTCACTGATCCAGGTATCGCCGCGATTGGGTGACGACGGGGCCGCGCAAGCCCGGATGACCCGGGAAAAAGCCTGGTCGAAACTGAACTCAAAAACCCCTTTTCGCAGGGTTTTTCTCAGACTGCGAACGACCTTCAACCGCTTGGGGTACAGAATCAGACGGGGATCGGGCGACCACCACAGGATGGGTTCTCCCTCGTTGAACCAGGGAAATATGCCGTGCCGATAGGCGTTTTCAAGACGCACCGCCGAAAGACACCCGCCCATGGCCAGCAACCCCTCCGGATTGTTCAGGGCACTGGTGACCGGTGGAAAGTCTTCCCCCGGATAAAAGGGGTTGAGAACCGTGAGTCTCATCACGACGATTTAGTCCTCGCTGCAGGTCGGGTCAATGGATTTGTAAGGTGACAGGGCCATCAGGCCGCTGATTCTGCGCTCTACCGACTGATTTTCCCGTTCCAGAAAATCGGCAATACCGGCCCGGAAAACCGGATGTGCAATCCAGTGTACCGACCAGGTGGGGGTTGGTAGAAAACCCCGACTGATTTTATGCTCTCCCTGGGCACCCGGTTCAAACCGCTGTAATCCGGTTTCCAGGCAGTATTCCAGCCCCTGATAATAACAGGCCTCAAAATGCAGGGCCGGCACCTCTTCGGTGGCCCCCCAGTAACGACCGTACAGGCAGTCGGTTCCGGTCAGGAAATAGGCCATGCAGATCAGCGCATCGTTACGATGGCCGGTCACCAGCAGTATATTATGTCCCATGGTACGGGCCAGCGTATGAAAGAATCTGCGGCTGAGGGCAGGGTAGTTACCGTGACGGGCAAAGGTGAGGCAATATAATTCGTAGACCTGATCCCAGAGGGCCGGGGGTACCTGATCTCCCCGCTGTCGTTTGAGTTCGACACCGGCTTCGGCCACCATGCGTCGCTCCCGTTTGATCTCCTTGCGCCGTTTGGCGGTCAGGGTTGACAGGTATTCATCAAAGGTGCGAACCCCGGGATTATTCCAGTGAAACTGGTATCCCAGTCGCTGGAGGAAACGGGGCGAGTCGATCAAGGTCCGATCTACGGTAAATAGCCAGTGAGCGGAAGAAATTCCGGTTTGTCCAACCACCTCAACCACCAGATCCATCAGTCGATGGGCCAGATCCGGGGTTCCATACTCCGGATGAATCAGCAGACGGGAACCGGTCGCAGGCGTAAAGGGAGAAGCGATCACCAGTTTTGGATAGTAGTCGACACCGGCGCGGGCGTAGGCATCGGCGAACATCCAGTCGAAGACAAATTCTCCGAACGAATTGGACTTGAGATAGGCGGGGCAGGCAGCCAGCAGGGTTCCGGCGTCATCTTCCAGCACCAGATGGTAGGGCATCCAGCCTACCTTGGCTCCCAGACAGCCTTCCGTTTCCAGGGCATTGAGAAATTCGTGGCGCAGACAGGGCTGGACGTCGCCCACCAGGATATTCCAGGCATCGGGATCGACATCCGATAATTTTCTGACTATGAACGCATGAATTGACATATTAATTGACGTAAACAAGTGCAAAATTTTTCCCGTACACTTGCCTGCAAGTGATTCCAATGAATGAGTATAATAAACCTGTATTTAATGTGTATAACCCCCGCACGGTGCGCGGGGCATAATAATGCCTGCCATTAAAAGCTGGTTTCACGATTCGAGTACCATGAATTACTCAGACACACTATCAAAAAATACTCAAGCCACAGTCCTGGTGGTTGATGATACACCCGAAATTCTGGCACTGGTCACACTGATTCTGAACAGGCATTTTCATGTCAAACCGGCCAGTCGGGCAGACACGGCCTTGTCGATCATCGAGTCGGAAATACGCCCGGACATCATCCTGCTGGATGTGATGCTGGCGGAAACAGACGGCTACGCACTGTATCGACAGCTCAGGGCCAAACCGGAGACGATGGATATTCCGGTCATCTTCCTGACCGCACGGGATGGCATTGAGGATCAGGCGCATGGCCTGGCTCTGGGGGCTGTCGATTACATCATCAAGCCCATCAGCCCGCCGATTTTGCTCGCCAGAGTCAAAACCCACCTGACCATACGGCAAACCCAACTTCTGTTGAAAGAACAAAACGACCGGCTTGAACAGGAGGTAAAACGCCGCTCGGAGGAGCTTGAACTGATCCAGGACATCACGGTACATACCCTCGCCTCTCTGGCGGAAACCCGTGACAATGATACCGGCAACCACATTCGCCGCACTCAGCATTATGTCAGGATTCTGGCGGAAACCCTGCGGTACCATCCCCGTTTTCAGACGGCACTCAATGATGACCAGACCATTGACCTGCTGTTCAAGTCAGCCCCGCTGCATGACATTGGCAAGGTTGGCATCCCGGATCGAATCCTGCTCAAACCGGGACAGCTTGATGCAGGTGAATTTGAAATCATGAAAACCCACACCACACTGGGGTACAGGGCCATACTTCAGGCCGAATGCGAACTGGGGAAGGAAGTTCCCTTTTTGCGGTTCGCCAAGGAGATTGCCTACGGTCATCATGAAAAATGGGACGGGTCAGGCTATCCGCAAGGTTTATCCGGTACCGACATTCCGGTCTCTGCCCGCCTCATGTCCCTGGCCGATGTCTACGATGCCCTGATCAGTCGCCGGGTCTATAAACTGGGACTGCCTTATGACGCGGCCCGCCAGATCATCCTGAATGGCAGGGGGTCGCATTTTGACCCGGATATCGTGGATGCCTTTGTGGCAGTCGAGGACACCTTCAAGGCCGTGGCCTCACGGTATGCCGATCCGGTTACGAATGAAACCACCGGGGTGGTGCGCTCACATTGCCTAGAGGACAGCGAGAGCCTCGCGTAGTGTTTTGACCGGGGTGACTTCCAGTTGTCCGGACAACCCGGTCGGGATGTTGCGAGCCGGTGCCAGGGCGTGGGTGAATCCGTGTTTGGCGGCTTCGCGCAGCCGCTCTTCCCCGTTGGGTACCGGCCTTACTTCACCGTTCAGCCCGATTTCGCCGAACACGACCCACCCCCTGGGAATGACGCGGTCGCGGTAGCTGGACACAATCGCCAGGGCCACCGCCAGGTCACCTGCGGTTTCGCCCAGACGTAGCCCGCCTACCAGATTGACAAAGACATCCTGATTAAACAGGGGAATGCCGCCGTGGCGGTGCAAAACCGCCAGCAGCATGGCCAGCCGGTTCGAATCCATACCGACCGCCACCCGCCGGGGAGCCGGCAGGTGAGATTCATCCACCAGAGCCTGAACTTCCACCAGCAGGGGTCGGGTGCCTTCCCGCATCACCAGCACCACACTACCCGCCGCATCGTCATCACCCCGCGACAGAAAAATGGCGGACGGATTACGCACTTCGCGTAGCCCTGTCTCGGTCATGGCAAAAACGCCCAGTTCATTGACTGCTCCAAAACGGTTCTTGAAGGCCCGGATCAGCCGGAACCGGCTGCCACTGTCCCCCTCGAAATACAAAACCGTATCGACGATATGTTCCAGCACCCGGGGTCCCGCCAAAGCCCCCTCCTTGGTGACATGACCCACCAGAAACACGGTGGTGGCCGACTGTTTGGCAAAGCGTACCAGTTGGGCCGCGCATTCCCTGACCTGGGCTACGGCCCCCGGGGCGGATTGCAGTGCCTCACTGTAGATGGTCTGGATGGAGTCAATCACCAGAATGCCGGGACGTTGCTCCCGTGCCACCTCCAGTATTCGTTCCAGCGAGGTTTCTGCCAGTATCCGCACGTCGCGGGTCACCAGTTGTAGCCGCTTGGCCCGCAGACTGACCTGTTGTATTGATTCTTCCCCGGTGAGGTAGAGCGAACCGGATTTGTTACCCCCCAGTCCGGCCAGCAGTTGCAGCAGCAAGGTGGATTTACCGATGCCCGGATCGCCGCCAATCAGGATAGCCGAACCGGTTACCAGTCCGCCGCCCAGCACCCGATCCAGTTCACTCAGGCCGGTGGGGGTACGGCTGACTGCTTCGGCCTCGACGTCCGCCAACAGCACCGGCACCGACTGGATATGGGCCGCCCCGGCATAACCGGACAGGCGGGAGGGCGTTTTTGCGGATGGAGCCAGTTCTTCCACCAGCGTGTTCCAGGCCTGACATCCCGGACACCGTCCCACCCACTTACCCTGAACATGCCCGCATTCAGGGCAACGGTAAACGGTTTTCTGTCCCGGGGTCTTCATTCAGGGTTGTACGTCACGTGAATTGGGGATAAATCGCGGGGTGCGAATGGCGAATGGCGAATGGCGAATGGCGAATGGCGGGCATGGATTGCTGGTTGGTATGCGGTATTCACTTGCCACTGACCCCTCCGGGCTTTCAGAATGGCAGCACGCCCGGTATACCACTCGCTATTCACCACTGACCACTGATCCCATGCTTAACCGGCATTAACGTCACTTCAGGGCGGACATCAGGGTGTTCACGCCGTCACGGTAATGTACCTCGACCGGATCGAAGCCGATGGCTGCCATGGTATCCATGGCGGTTCCCAGTCGCATGACGTGATCGGGTGATTCGTCGCTGAACAAATGAATGATCCAGTGTTCCAGCAAATCAATCCGGTTCAAACGGATGAACGTCCTGAAATAATGGCGGGCTTCCTCCTGTGTTGCATGAAGGTGCATCAGTGAGTCATCCAGGGCGTAACGGTCTCCGTTAATGAAAACCCCTCCCGGCTTGAGTACCCTGAAAATTTCCGCCAGTACCAGATTGCGATAGGGTTCCAGAAAATTGTGCAGGGTGTAGGCACTGGCAACCACGTCCAGGCTGGCATCAGCCTGCCCGGCAAGGTATGACAAGGCATCGTTCTCGACCAGTTGCAGTCGCTGAAAGGTCAGATAATCGGCCAGGTGATGGCGGGCCTGCGCCAGCATGGTCGGCGCATTGTCCACCGAGGTAATCCAGACATCGGGTCGAGCCAGCAGATTGAGGGTAGTAATGCCGGTACCACAACCGATTTCCAGCAATCTGAGCGAACGATTGCCGGGCGACGGCAGGGTATTGACCAACTGACCGACCCGCCGACTCATGTCGGCAGCCGCCGGACAGATTGCCTGCAGCATGGCATATTCTTCGGCAATCGGACCCTTGAACAGGTGTTCGGCCTGATGCAGGCCGGAAGACGGGTGTGAAATGGCGGAATGAGTCATGGTTCAGTGTTGCGTTTGATTTAATGCTGACGGGGATGCAGCCGGACTTCCTTGATGACATTATTTTCGATCCGGGTGATTTCCAGATAAAACCCCAGCAGGTTCAGGCAGGTACCCTGTGACGGAATGGTTTCCAGATATTCGATGATCAGGCCGTTCAGGGTTTTGGGTCCTTCGGTCGGCAGGGCCCAGCCGGTGTGACGATTGAGTTCGCGCAGACTGATACCGGCATCCACCAGATAGCTCCCATCCTTTTGCGGGCGGACTTCCTGATTGAGTTCGGTGGAAAATTCTCCCACAATTTCCTGCAACAAATCCTCAAGCGTCACCAACCCCATGACATCGCCATATTCATCGACCACCAGGCCAAAGCGGATGTTTTCCTGGCGGAAGGTTTGCAGCAACTGGGGCAGCGGCATGTTTGCGGTAAAAAAATGTATTTTGCTGACAATGGCAGTGAGTCGTTCCCGGGTCAGTTCGCCCCGGGTCATTTCAGTCAGGACTTTACGCAGGTGTATGAGACCGTGCACGCTGTCGATGCTGCGGCGATAGACCGGCAACCGGGTATGGCGACTTTGCAAAATCGTTGTGCGAATGTCGTCGATGGGGTGATCCAGATCAATGCCGACAATTTCGTTGCGTGGCACCATGATGTCTCCGACCGTGGCCGATTCCAGATCAAGCACGCTGACCAGCATATTATGGTAGCGATCCGGAATGATGGCACTGGCCTCTGCCACCAGGGTACGCAATTCTTCCCGACTCAGGGCCGAACTGGTGTGCGGGGCATAACGAACCCCGCCCAGTCGCAGCAAGGCATTGGCAACCGCGTTGACGATCCAGACCACCGGATAAAACAACTTGAGCAGGGGGGCGATGACCCAGGCAGCCGGATAGGCAACCCGCTCGGGATGAATGGCGGCCAGGGTTTTGGGAGCGACTTCGGAAAAAATCAGGATAACCAGGGTGAGTAGCCCGGCTGCCGGTGCGATGGCCTGTTCGCCGACCAGGCGCAGTGCCAGTACGGTGGCCAGCGAGGAAGCCAGGATGTTGGCAAAACTGTTGCCAAGCAGGATGAAACCGATCAGGCGATCCGTACGCTGCAACAGGGACTGGGCACGCAGGGCACCGGCATGGCCCTGTTTGACCCTATGCAGAAGCTTGTAACGATTCAACATCATCAGGGCCGTTTCCGACCCGGAAAAAAAGGCAGACAGCAGCAGCAGGGCAACCAGTGAAGCCGTCAACCAACCTATGGGTATGTCATTCAAGCAGAAGTATCTCCATCTGATCCGGACGGCGTCTTTGTAAAGGGTTCAAAGCCTGGTTGTCAAGCGGCGTTATCTGCCAAATACGCCCGACCTGGGGCAAGCGGCAACGTCCGCAGGGGTGTTGCCGAAGCCAGGATCGTTGTATCCTACCGCACCGCGTGTCCCCCTGCGTCAGCGAGGGGGTTTCCAACATTTGTCGACAGGAATCTCCATGAATTCAGCCACACAAACCCTCATCCAGACCTATTACGCCGCCTTCAATGCCGGTGACATGGACACCTTTCTCAACCTGCTGACCGACGATGTGATTCATGACATCAATCAGGGACAGCGTGAAGTGGGCAAGGAAGCCTTTCGGGCTTTCATGAACCGCATGAACCGCAATTATCGCGAGCAACTGGTCGATTTTTGCATCATGAGCAGTGAGGACGGCACCCGTGCTGCCGCCGAATTTGTCGTGCTGGGTGAATACCGGGTGACCGACGAAGGCTTGCCTGAAGCCCGTGGCCAAACCTATCGCCTGCCCGCCGGTGCCTTTTTTGACATCCGCGACGGCAAGGTGGCCCGCATCACCAATTACTACAATCTTGGCGACTGGATTGCCCAGGTCGGAGGTTGAGTGGATGAGCCAGGGTCTGACCTTCCGCCGTTTTAGCGGGAGCGATTCCGGGCTGGCCGCCCATCTCGAGGAGCTGGCCCGCTTGCGGATTGCGGTGTTCCGGGAGTTTCCCTACCTCTATGATGGCAGTCTGGCCTATGAACAGCAGTACCTGCAAACCTATCTGAACGAGCCGGACAGCATCGTGGTGCTGGTTTACGACGGCGATACCGCCGTAGGGGCCACCACCGGCATTCCCATGCAGGCAGAAACACCGGAATTTCAACAGCCGTTTCTGGAAAACGGCCATGATCCGGCCCGGATTTTCTACTGTGCCGAATCGGTGCTGTTGCCAGCCTACCGGGGTCGGGGCGTTTACCCCCGCTTCTTTGCCGAGCGGGAAGGCCATGCCCTCCGCCTGAACCGGTTCGACTGGAGCTGCTTCTGCTGTGTCGAACGACCACTGGATCACCCGCTGAGGCCGGCCGACCACGTCCCGCTGGATCGCATCTGGAGCAAGTTTGGCTATACCCGTCATCCCGAACTCGCCACCACCTATGCCTGGAAAGACCTGGACGAAGCCGAAGAATCGAAAAAACCCATGGTATTCTGGCTGAAACGACTGGGAGAACCGACGCCATGACCACACAAACCCTGCGACTGGCCACGGCCCAGTACGACATTGGCGAGTTGCGTGATTTCGACGAATACCGCCTCAAACTGACCCGCTGGGTGGAGGAAGCAGTCGCCGGGGGTGCCCGTCTGTTGCTGTTTCCGGAGTACTTCAGCATGGAACTGGTTTCGCTGTTCCCGGACGCGATACGGAAATCGCTGCCCCGGCAACTGGAGGCTTTGCAGGGGGTGCTGCCCGATTTCATGATGCTCTGCATGGATCTGGCCGAAACCCACGGTATTTATCTGGTGGCCGGTTCGTTTCCGGTGCGTCAGGCCGACGGCCGGTATCTTAATCGGGCCTTCCTGTTTTACCCGGACGGGTCGTCCGATTTTCAGGACAAGTTACAGATGACCCGGTTCGAGAACGAACAGTGGTGCATCACTGGCGGCGATGCCATCAAAACCTTCGCCACTGAGTGGGGTCCGATTGCCATCAACATCTGCTATGACAGCGAATTTCCGCTGATCGCCAGAAAACAGGTCGAGGCCGGTGCCAACCTCATTCTGGTGCCCAGTTGCACCGATACCGTGGCCGGTTATCATCGGGTTCGGATTGGCTGTCAGGCCCGGGCTCTGGAGAATCAATGCTACGTGGTGCAATCCCCCACGGTAGGGCTGGCTCCCTGGTCAGAAGCGGTGGATGTCAACGTCGGGGCCGCCGCAGTTTATACGCCGGTGGATTATGGCTACCCGGATGACGGCATCCTCGCCATCGGCTCATTCAATCAGCCCCAATGGGTGTATGCCGACATCGACCTGGCTTCGATTGCCCGCATTCGCCAGACCGGGCAGGTTTTCAATTATCGTGACTGGAGCGGTCAACACCGCTGCCTTTGATCCCAACCAAAACCACAACTATAACGAGGAGAGAGACCATGGGTTTCATGTCCAGCAAACGCGCCCTGATTGTCGGGGTACTCAGCAATCGTTCAATCGCTTACGGCATTGCCGAGGCCATGCGGCGTGAAGGGGCCGACATTGCCCTGTCCTACCAGAACGACAAATTGAAGGATCGGGTGGAAAAACTGGCCGGTGAACTGGGTGCCAGCCGGGTACTGCCCTGCGATGTATCCAGTGACGAACAGATCAGCGATTTGTTCAGTGCGCTGGCAGATCACTGGGACGGCCTGGATTGCATCGTTCATTCAGTAGCGTTCGCCCCCCGCGAAGCCTTGCAGGGCAACTACCTGGATGCAGTCAGCCGGGAAAATTTCCAGATCGCCCATGACATCAGCTCCTACAGTTTTGCCGCCCTGGCCAAGGCCGGTCGCGGGTTGATGCAGGGGCGCAACGGTGCCTTGCTGACCCTGAGCTATCTGGGAGCCGAACGCGCCATCCCCAACTACAACGTCATGGGAGTGGCCAAGGCCAGCCTGGAAGCCAATGTTCGCTACATGGCGACGGCCCTGGGCGGGGAGGGGATACGGGTCAATGCCATTTCGGCAGGGCCCATCGAAACCCTGGCCGCCAAGGGCATCGCCAACTTCCGCGAGATGCTGTCCAAGGGCGAACAGACCGCTCCCCTGCGCCGGAATGTCACCATTGAGGAAGTCGGCAATGCCGCTGCCTTTCTGTGTTCCGACCTGGCTTCAGGCATTACCGGCGAAATCGTCTACGTCGATGCCGGCTACAACATCGTAGGCCTGCCGGGCTAACCCCCCGGACGCCCGCACCCTGCCGGTGCCGGTGATTGTTGTGCGGCTCATCAACCCCGTTATCACGGGCTCATACCGATCTGACCATGCTGACTCTCGATTATCTTGCCGCCCTGGCTGAAACCCACCGGGCTGCCCTGGCGGCACCGGTTCGATCCTTTACCCTCAAGTCGCAGGTTTTCAATCCCTGGCCCCTGGTATCGCTGATGGGAGTAGTGAACCTCTCCAGCGATTCATGGTATAGGGAAAGTGTGGTTTTAAGCGTGGAAGCGGCGGTTCGGCGCGGGCTGCGCCTGGCCACCGAGGGAGCCAGGCTGGTGGATGTGGGGGCCGAGTCCACCTTGCTCCAGGCCAGTCGGGTTGATCCAGCCGCGCAAACCCGCCAACTGCTGCCGGTCATTGAACAACTGACCGCCGCCGGTGTGGCGGTTTCAGTGGAAACCTACCACCCGTCGGTCACTGCAGCCTGTCTCAAGGCCGGTGCCGCCGTACTCAACCTGACGGCCGGCCAGGACACCACCGTGTTTTACCGTATGGCCGCCGAACACGAGGCCGGGGTCATCCTCTGCTACGTGCAGGACGCTGCCAACGTCAGGGAGGTGACCGACTTCCACCGCCTGGACGACCCGGTGACGCTGTTGTATGACTATTTTGCCCGCGAGACCGAGCGGGCGGTACAGGCCGGGTGCAAGCGTCTCTGGATTGATCCGGGACTGGGCTTTTATTACCGCAACCTCAGCGACAGTGCCGCCCGGGTACGACACCAGATGGAAACCTTCCTCAACAGTTTTCGTCTGCGTAGCCTGGGCTGGCCGGTGTGTCATGCCCTGCCGCATGCCTTCGAGTATTTTGAAGACGAAGTCCGCTCGGCCGAGCCATTCTTTGCGGTTCTGGCCCTGTTGGGACAGACCGACCTGCTGCGTACCCACGAAGTGGCCCGCGTCAGGGGCGTGCTGGAAACCCTCAAGGTCATGCCGTCATGACGGTCGCCCTCATCACCGGGGCCGGACGTGGACTCGGACGCGCCCTCGCCCTTGATCTTGCAACCCTGGGCATGAAACTGGCCCTTCATTACCACCGGAGTCGTGCAGGGGCCGAGGAGACCTGCAAACTGGTTCGTGATCTGGGTAGTGAAGCTGAAATTTTCCCGGCCAACCTGAGCCGGGCCGATGAAGCCAGCCATCTGGTGGCGGAGGTCGCCGCCTGGTTCGGCCAGATTGACCTCCTCATCAACAATGCCGGTCTGTACCAGGAAAAACCCGGGCTGGAACTGACCGAAGCCGAATGGTTTGAGGGGCTTGATACCACCGTCACCGCAGTCTACTTCACCACCCGGGCCTGTTTGCCCTGGCTCAGACAGAGCCGACTCAAGCGCGTCATCAACATTGGTGATTCGGCCTGCGATCATCCAGGCGTTCGCGACATGGCCTGGAGCTACCACATCGG
>CAIVXW010000059.1 GCA_903910005.1 uncultured Methylococcaceae bacterium | reverse complement strand
CCAGCCGCCCAGTACATCCGGGGCAGGCGGTTGCTGATTGGCCAGAACCGCTTCCGGCAGGCGGGCCAGGGTATCGTAGATCAGTGTGCGGGTACGCAGGATTTCTTCCGGGCGCGTTTGAAACCGACTGGCAGCGATGGATTCGCGGGCACTCTCCAGCAGGTTGCCCTGTTGATTCCAGGCCGATGCCTTCAAGGTATGAAAGTGAGCCCGCCTGGACGGATCCAGTTTGTCCGGGCGTATTGCCGCCAGTTTGGCCATGGCTTCACCGGCCTTGCCAACGCTGAGATCCAGGCGGCTTTTGAGCAACAGCAACTGATCCCGATCCGGGGCATCCAGTTCAGCGGGATCAATCGAAGCCGCCAGTCGTTGCGCCACCCTGCCCTGCCCGGCCCGCAGTGCGGCGTCAGTAGCCTTCAGGCGAAAATAATCAGGATACCCGGTCGACTGGGCCAGGCTTTGATAGGCCTGGAGGGCGGGTTCATACGCGCCCCGCGTCAGCAACTGGTCTGCGTTGACCACCCGAGGGTCTGAAGCAACCCGCTGGGCAATGGGGCTGACACAGCCGGTTAATGCCAGCAATGGCAGACTGGCCAGAAAACGATAAAATTGAGACATATATTTATAAGGAGGCATGTTAGTTGGCTGCTCAAGGCATACTATACCTAGTCGCAACCCCCATCGGCAATCTGGCCGATGTCAGCTTCAGGGCGATCGAAACCCTTAAACAAGCGGACTGGATCGCCTGTGAGGATACCCGTCACAGCCTGCCCCTGCTGCATCATTACGGCATTGATCGCCCGTTGCTGACCCTGCACGAACACAACGAAACCGCCTGCCTGGATTCCATGCTGGGCCGTCTGCAAGCCGGTGAATCGATAGCCCTGATCAGCGACGCCGGCACTCCGCTCATCAACGATCCGGGGTTTCCGCTGGTACGGGCCGCCATTGCGGCAGGCATCCGGGTAATCCCCATTCCCGGTCCCTGCGCCCTGATGACCGCGCTGAGCGCCTCCGGGCTGCCCACCCACCGCTTCAGCTTTGAGGGCTTTCCGCCACGTAAATCAACGGCCCGTGTCAGCCTGCTGGCGTCTTTGAAAAACGAAACCAGAACCCTGATATTTTATGAATCCAGCCATCGGGTGAGGGATTTTCTGGGCGATCTGGCTGATGTTTTTCCGGGAGAAAGGCCTGTGGTCATCGCCCGGGAACTCACTAAACGCTTTGAAACGCTGGCCCGCACCACCGCAGGAGAGGCACCCGCACTGCTGGACAGCAATCCGGACATGCGAAAGGGAGAGTTCGTCATCGTGGTGGCGGGACAACCGGAAGGTGGCACGAATGAAACCCGAACCCGGGAGATGCAACGGATACTCGGACTGCTGTTGGCTGAGTGCAGCCTCAAGAGTGCAGTCCGTCTCACGGTGCAAATCACGGGAGCGGGTAAGGATGAAGTATACAGGGAGGCTCTGAGGCTGAAGGCCGTCAACCATCAGACTGATGGCGGCTGATCGCCCTGAGCCACCTCGTCGGGTTGCTACTGGGGACGGCCTTCACGGGTCGAGTTACGCAAGGGCTGCTGCTGCGTTTCACCGGTTTTTGCATTTTTGTCAAAGTCAGCCGTCAATTTGTCGATCATGTCCTCCCAGGATGTGTACTGCTTGAAGGCAGGATGCCCGGTG
>CAIVXW010000058.1 GCA_903910005.1 uncultured Methylococcaceae bacterium | reverse complement strand
GGATGACATTGCCATCTGGGGGGTACTGGCCATCATCATGATGGACTGGGAACGACTGACTCATCAGTTGTACTTTCTGCTGGGCTACAGCGTTGCCGCCTTTGGCGTACGCAAACTGATGGTCAGGCTGCCGGTTCGTGACCGCTGGTACGTCGGCCTTATCTGGCTGGCTGTTTGCGGGTTTGCCGCCGACTGGGCCGGTCTACACTTCATGGTCGGTGCCTTTATCGCTGGCGTCATACTCGAAAATGAATGGTTCGATCAGCGGCAGATGGATTTTTTCCGCCACAACGTCCTCATGCTGGTCATGCCGGTCTTCTTCCTGAGTACCGGATTACGCACCAACTGGGAAATGGGAGGCTACGCCGTGTTCCTGGTTGCGGCTGGCTTACTGGTGGCCGCCGTTACCGGCAAACTGCTGGGCGTCAAAATGGCAGGTTTCATCCTGGGCTGGAAACGGGGCGAAGCGTCACTGATCGGCTGGCTCTTGCAGACCAAAGCCCTCATCATGATTATTTTCGCCAACATTCTGCTTGATAAAGGTATTATTACCAGCGAAACCTTTACCGCCCTGCTGCTCATGGCCGTTGGCAGTACCATGCTGACCATCCCGGTCGTAACCCCCATGCTCAGAAAAATGAGTACCGTTCTGGTAAAATCCTCCTGATCGTTGACCCCCGCCCGTGCCCCCTGGACAAGTCAAACCAGTGGATGGCAACCAGGAATGCTTCGGCTACCGACTTACACGGGCCGGGGGTATGACCCAACGAAGCAAGCACAAGGGGTATTTCACGCCTGCTTGACTTGTCTTTTTTATACTCACGCAATTGCAGATTTTTAGCCATGTCAGATTCAACCAGCAACCGTCAGATTATCGCGATACTGCAAAGCATCATCGCCGAGAAAATAAAGCCCGGCCTGGAAATCCGGAATATCGAAGCCACCAGTCCCCTGCTTGAAGGTGGATTGGGACTGGACTCCATCATGGTCGTTGACCTGATTGTGGCAACCGAGCAGCAGTTTGCCTTCAATTTTGCCGAAGATGATCTTTCCCTTGATTCCTTTGCCAGTCTTGAGGCTCTGGCACGTGTCATCGCCCGGCATGTAACGACGCCACCTGCTGCCGCACATTTGTCCCCAGCCTGATACCGATTGACCACATGAACGAATCCTTAGTCGCCCTGGACAACTTTGGGCAGCCTGATTTTGAGCGTGAGGCGACCCTGGATCAGGGTATCCAGTGTACGGAAGCACTGACGCCCCGCGCCCTCAATCCCGGCACGGTATTCCTGACCGGTGCAACCGGCTTCCTCGGAGTATTCCTGCTGGAAGAATGGCTGAGAAACAGCGCGGCAACAGTGGTTTGTTTGATTCGCGCCCAAAATGACATTGAGGCCCGTAACCGCATTCTGGCCCATCTTCAATCTTATGGGTTGTGGAATGAAACCTGGTCGGATCGGCTGATTGCCCTGGCAGGCGATGTGTCCCAACCTGATTTTGGCCTCGGTCAGGCGGAGTTCGCCCATTGGGCGGAGCGGGTTGACCTGATTTGCCACAGTGCAGGTTCAATCAATATGGGTCATCCCTATGCCAAACTGAAACCAGTCAATGTGGGAGGCGTACAGCAGGCGATCCGCATGGCTGCACTCGGGCATACCAAACCGCTGCACTTCATTTCCAGCATTGCAGTTTTTTACAGCGACGCCCACCCGCCCTACAAAACCCTGTATGAAACCGAGGCACCCCGCTACCACCCCAGTATCAAGGGTGATTACGGCAAAAGCAAATGGGTGGCTGATCGCCTGGTAGCCATGGCTCAGGGACGTGGGTTACCCGCCGTGATCTATCGCCCTACCCGTATCATGGGCCACAGCCAGACCGGTGCCCTGAATGACACCAGCGAGATACTGCCCCAGTTGATACGCTGCTGTGTCCTGATGGGCTGCTACCCGGACTGGGATATTGAGGTGACCTGGGTGCCGGTGGATTACGTCAGTCGGACGGTCATGAGTCTTTCGCACACACCGGAAGCCTGGGGCAAATCCGTCCATTTATTCAACGCCAGACCGGTACACTGGCTGACATTGATGGATTACTTCTCCACGGCCGGTTATAACCTGCGGCAGATCCGTTACGATCAATGGCGTCAGGAAGTCCGGCAACGGGCCGGTCAGGGCATGCCTGAGCGTGAGTTTTACGCCAGTATCCTGCTGGCATTTACCGGTTTGCATTACCTGTTTCATAGCCGTCCTCCATTTGACAACGGCGAACTGCTGCGGCTGTTCACAAGCACCGACTTTCGCTGTCCCGGCATTGATTCGGCCATGGTTCAAGCCTACATCCGGCACTGGCAGAAAACCGGTTTCCTGCCACCGGTTGGTTCTTCGGGAACTTAGTGAGTCCGATCATCTCTACTTGCAGCGTGCGGATGAGTCAGCCGTGCGACTGCCGACCTCAGATGATTCGCTCCGGTGCAGGTAGCTTTCCCAAGTTAGGTTCGTACCGGAAAATGCAACAATGGAGTCGCCTGATTGAGGCACACGGTGTTAACCGTCCCTGACCATGGGGAAAGACTTGAGGGTTCAAGCCCAATAGCCTGGTTAAACCGAAAAAGACTGGATTTTTTAAAAACAACTCAAGATAGCCTTAACTTTTGGAGGTTGCGGGAACAGGGTGATGCAAGGCATCACGGGCTATCCCTCCCTGTCCTGAGGGTCAGGGTCTCTCGCGCAAATTACGATGAACAAAAAAAACTGGATCGCAGGATCGGCTGGATTGATTCTGCTCATGACAGGTTCGCTGGTTCTGGCAGCCGAATCACATAAGGACGAAGCCCTGAAACACGCCCAGGCGGCCGTTGAGGCCAGCCAGAAGGGGGACGCCAAGGGTGTAGTCGAGCATGCGACGGCCGCAAGGGAACATGTAGTGGCGGCTGGCAAGGAAAAAGCCAGTGCCCATTACGAAGCTGCCGGCAAAAGTCTGGACGGTGCAGTGGAACACGGTAACATGGGGCATGCCGACATCGCCGGCAAGTCGGCGGAAGAGGCTGTGACGCATCTCAAGGCCGCTCCCTGACCCTGAAGGTTGGTGCTTCCCTCCGACCGCAGCCCAAAAAAGGCGATCCCTGTTTCAGGGTTCGCCTTTATTTTTGTCGCGGGCTTCCGCCCGATGGCCAGCGGGTTTGCCGCCACTGAAGCGTCCTGCCAGTCTTGTCCATGTTTCAACCTGCCAATCGCGCCCATCGACAACGCCCTCCAGCCGGTTTTCGATCGGGTCTTCAATTTCCGGAAAAAAATCCAGGCCGGTGCGCTGCTCTATATCATCCACCGTGGTCAGGAAGCGATCCAGTGGCTCATCACCCCGCACCGATTGCGGCATCATGAAGGCCAGCATCTTAATGCCATCGTGCCGGGGATTGGGAACGGCGTATATCTTGTAAAAGCGATCGGGTATTTCGACCCTGAAAGAAGAAGACAAACGCTGCACGCCCCCCTCGAATACCGGTCCCGTCACCACCCAGACTTTGCCAAAACGGGAAGCCAGGCGATCCAGTTCCACTTCTTCCAGACGCTCCCATAATTTGCGGTTGAGATCAGGCCGCTGCGGGCTGATGTTGGTCATCAGGAACGTCTCAAGCTGGGCAGCACGCCCGTAGAGCGTGCTGATGGCATGATTGGGGGCGAGGTGCCCCCGGTCATAACCGCTGTGGGTGAAATCTTCGTGGTCGATGCGGGTCAGACTGCGCCAGTCCATGCTGAAGCGTGGCGGTCGCGGCAAGTGTGGCGAACTGGCTGGCGGTGCGGAGAGCAGATATGTCACCCAGAGGGGGTTCCCCCTCAGTTCGGAATATCCCGCCATGAAGCCCTCATTGCGAAACACCCGGGTCCAGGTCAGGGGTTGTTTCCAGTCCCGGACATCCGGCATGCCCATGTAGGCCATCCCTGGCCTTGCGAATACGGCCTCGTAAACGTACCAGAGCAACCCGAGAACCACGACCAGCAAGGCCGTGGCCGGACTCATTCCCATCCAGTGGAGCAGAAAACGCATCATTTGCACATCAGTGATTCATGGACTCCTCTGATGGCGACGAACCGGTGCTGTCACCCGCCGCATTCGCCCCACCCATGCCGGACATGTCGTGCCCGCCGTGGCCGCCATGGCCTACCCCGCCGCCGCTTTGGCCCGGACCGGCTCCACCGCCGCCGGAACCGGCACTGACTCCCTGCCGCTGACGCAAACCAATCGCTCCGCCGGAGGCCTTGGCAATGTTGGCTTCGGTCAATCCGCCCATTGAAAGGGCCATGTCGACCACCAGGGTGGACACATCGGAAATATCCATGCTGTCGGCCAGCGGGCTGTTCACCACCGCCTTGACCGGCTCCGCCATGGTGTCCCCGGTCGGTGTTGCCACCAGTACAATGGGGTAACGGGTACCGGTCGGTACGGTCACCGAGTAGTATTCGGAGCGTCCATCGAGCTGGGTTCTTGCGACG
>CAIVXW010000057.1 GCA_903910005.1 uncultured Methylococcaceae bacterium | reverse complement strand
GGATGTACACAATCTGACCGTACTGGATCCGGTCGAACTCGAAAAAACCATCAATGACATTCCGGGGGTCGTCACCAACGGTTTGTTCGCCCTTCGCAAGGCCGATATGGCTCTGCTGGGCGGCCAGGACGGTATTCGCGTAATTCAGTAAGGCATCTTCCCGGGGGATAATCATTTGTCCCCCGTCTTCAAGCTTCAGCGGACTTGTGTCTCGCGCCAACCCGGCCGACGGAACCCCAGAAAATGCTGCAACCAGTAACGACCACTCAGGGCTGAAACGATGACCCGTCCCCGGACGCTGCTGGAGTGTACGAAGGCATCACCACCGACATAAATACCCACGTGTGAAAACGGTTCACCGGTTGTATTGAAGAAGACGAGATCGCCCGGCTGGCGGGCACGTTGATCAATTTTGAGGAGGTGGTCTGCCATCTGCCGCGCCGTACGCGGCAAACGCACACCGTATCGGGAATAGACGTGCTGAACGAAACCGCTGCAATCGAACCCTTCGCGAGGAGATTCCTTGCCCCAGCGGTAGGGCTTGCCCCTCAGGGTCATGGCGTAGTTGACGACCGCCTTGTTGCCAATTGGTGCCGCAACCCGTGGTTGCGACAGAACCGGTGCCCTGCCGGAGTGAGCGGTACAGCCACCCAGGAGACCCAGTGCAATTAAAACCGGTAATGCTCTGGTTTGGGTCAGTGCGAAATAAAAGAAACCTGCCATTCCGCCTGGCGGGCGAATTGAAGATAACTGGAACCCCACTTAAAGACCCCATTCACCACGCAACAATCCCGTGCGGAAAACCAAAATTCTGAAACAGGCGGCAAACCGCCTGAAGCGGATCGCAGCAAGCCCGGAAAACCGTCAATCAATACAAGTGATCAACAGAAAAATAAAACGCCGGACTTGCCACAATCCAGCCAGTTATTGGGGCTTTTCCTGATCGTTGAAAACCCAACGAACGAAGAGAAATCCGATCACGACAATCGCCAGGGTTACTACGATACCCATCGGTGATCTCATTTTTTCAACTAAATCTAATATGGCACCCATTTTACAATCTACCTTCGCTTTGGTTTTATTAAAAATCCTGTGTATTTTCGCCACAACAGGGCGGAGCAATACTCCTTTCCCGGCACACGCAGATTTCCCCCTCAAGGCCTGTCCTGTTGGTTCAGGAAAAGGGGGCGACTCGCTCGATGAGTCCTCGTGCGGGGAGCGAATATCTTAACGTTTGCTCGCTTTCTGTCAAGGGATACGCCGTATGGTGACGCACAAACCGCCCCTCTCAGGGCGGTCTTGCCTCCCCGGAAATTGCTACTTTTTGACGCCGTTGCCGGATTTGACGATGTTGATTCCCTTGAGCAGATTCAGGGCTTCATTCAGAGGGTAGTCCTGTAAAGCCAGTGCTTCCTCGCCGGATTCCGCCGTGCGAGGCGCGTCGGTTTTCTTGCCGGGCCTGGCGTTCTCCAGGTGGTTGGTCAGATCCGATTCCTTGATGGGGTTGAATTCCGACTGGGCTGCCAGTTCCAGTTTGACCTTGGAGATGGGAACATCGGGCGTAATCCCTTCTGCCTGAATGGAACGACCGGACGGCGTATAGTACCGGGCCGTGGTCAATTTGACTGCCCCGCCATTGCTGGTCGGCAGTATGGTCTGTACCGAACCCTTGCCGAAGGTTTTTTCGCCCATGATCACCGCTCGATGGTGATCCTGCAGTGCCCCGGCCACGATTTCTGACGCCGAGGCTGAGCCTGCGTTGATCAGTACCACAATGGGAGCCCCATTGAT
>CAIVXW010000056.1 GCA_903910005.1 uncultured Methylococcaceae bacterium | reverse complement strand
CCTCCTCGTGGCGCGTTTCCGTTCGACGTGACGCCCTATGTGAGCGATGCTTCGCGTCTGAAGGCCTGCGCCGTGGGACTGGTCGACGGGCATTTCGTGACTTTGGAGCGGGCGACGAACCGATGTCAACCCGCACTGGATGATCTCGCGTGCTGCGGGCAATACGGTTGCGGGCGGTCTGGCGGGGGGATTGGCGGCTGTCCGCTATTCAAAACAGATCAGTAGGATATCCCGTGTCTTTTCTGCATATTCGTCTACATTATCCGGCTTTTTGAAAAACGCCGTGGCCCCCAGTTGGTAACTAATGGTGATGTCAGCCGGATTATTTGAGGAGGATACGACGACCACCGGTATTCCCAGCGGTTCCGGCAGTCGTTTCAATACCTTGAGAAAACCAAAGCCACCCAGGCCCGGCATGCTGAGATCCAGCAGGATCAGGGTAGGGCGCTGGCCGGTCGGTGATTGCGGATCCGCCGGGTTGATTCCCAGCCTGTCCAGCCCTTCCTCCGCCGTCTGCGCCCGCAGGATCGGGCAGGTGATGCCATTCTGTTCAAACCCCCAGCAAATCAGGTCATATTCCACATCGGAATCGTCCACGATCAGTATTGTCTCCAGAGGGTAATTCATGCAGCACCGTCCACGATCAGTCGGTTATTAAGGGGGTTATTCATGGTGTTTCAAGGGTTGGGGTCGGGTATTCCCGCTGCCAGGCTGAAAAAGAAGCATGAACCCTGGCCGGGAGCCGATTCAAGCCAGAGAGCTCCGCCGTGTCGTTGTACCGCTTGCCGGGCGATGGCGAGGCCAGCCCCGGAACCACCACCGTAGTTGAGACTCTCGGGCAAGCGGCGAAATAACTCGAAGATCGTTTCGTGGTAGTCGGGGGCGATTCCCGTGCCGTTATCCCTGACAAAAAACACCGGTACTTCGCCCTGCAGAAAATACCCGATGCCGATGAGCCTGCGCGGGCTGGCGTTATACTGGATGGCATTGCTGATCAATACCTCGAAAATAGTCTGCACCTGGGTGGCATCGCAGGTAATAACCGGAAAATCGGCCTGCACCGCCACTTCAATGTCCAGTGTCGGGTGGGCCTGCAGCAGGGTCTGTGCGGCCTCCCAAGCAATGGGCCTTATGTCATGGGCCGCGAGGGCCAGGCCTTCTTGCTCGGTTTTGGCAAACCGCAGCAGGGACTGGATGGTTTGATCCATTTTACCGGTCAGCGCTATCACGGTCTCCATGCGCTGGCGGTTCCTTGGGTCGAGTTGGTTACCCTCCTCCATCCGGATGAGTTGGGTATAGTTACGGATGCCCCGTAACGGTTCCTTGAGGTCGTGGGCGGCTGAATAAAGGAAACTCTCCCGCTCAGGTCGTAAATTATCCGCCGGATTGTACAGTGTCTGGATCAACTGCAGGCGTTGCAGAAGTCTGTCGGACACTGCGCGGCGCAACTTCCAGGCATAGTCGGTTTCGCAGTCCAGCCATTGGCTGGAACGGCCCCGCGCTATTTCCCGCCAGCGGGCGAAAGAAGCACGCGGATGCACCTGCATCGTACCGTCCGCTGCGGTCACGACCGGTTTCACGGGGTTACCGGCCCAGTTGACCTCCTGCAGATATTCCTGCCTGAACCAGAAAATGCCGCTTTCACTGGTTTTGGACAAGACAATCGCCAGCAGGCCAGCAACCTCGGTAAAACCGGCTGCTGCCGGGTAGTCTTTCAGCAAATGATCGCTGGCATACAGGCTTTGTTTTTGTTCCTGCAGCCAGCGCAGCAGCCGCCTGACGTCTGATTCCGGCGGGGTCAGCCCCTGCAAAATCGTCGACCCGTCCAGCAGGATGGCCACACCGTTCGCCCGGACACCGTCCAGCAGATTGAGACTGGCCAGCGTCTCGGCCGAAATCGCCTGATGCATCAAGTCGAGTTCATGTTTCTGCCTGGCCAGGCTCGCTGCAAGTCGGGAGCAGTAATGACGGTAGTCCGAATCCTCGTACTCAGTCAGCCACAGAGTGGTCAACCGGGCCAGCAAGACCAGCGTGCTTCGTTCAGGGTAGCTGAGCTGGCGCGGGGCACTGTGGTGCATGCACGAAACAAGACCCCACAGCCTCCGGTCGACCCTGAGTGGCAGAATCAGGGTGGATTTAACTTCCATGTTGCGTTTGTACATACGGCACATGGGGGAGGCACTCCGCAAGGCCGAGAAACCGAGGTCAACCGGGTGGGCCAGACCGGCTTCACCAAAGCCGGGACAGAGCGGAACCGGTTCATAATCGACATCGGGTACGCAGCGTATATCACACCGTTCAAACAGTCGGCGGGCTGGTCGCGGAATGTCGCTGGCCGGAAAATGCAGCCCCAGATAGGGTTCCAGTGCCAGGCCCGGCTCCAGCGATTCGGCAATCACCGCGCCATTGCCGTCTTCGCTGAACCGGTAAAACATGATCCGTTCAAAACCGCTGCACGCCCTCACCAGATCGCAGGCCATGGCCAGAAACTGTTCAAGCGTGCTGGCCTGCCGCAAGGTGATCAATGCCTGATTGAGCGGTTGTAACGAGGCGGCAGCACGGGTTTCAGCGTCCGCAATCACAGCCTCAAATTCAAGCAGCAGAAGGCCATCGCTGCGGTTGGCGAACACATGGAACGAAGCATCGGCCTGCCCCAGACCGTGCAGGGTGAGCAGATGCACATAAGCCTGATCCAGCGATCTGTCGGCCAGTGCCGCATGCAGGGCCTGGGTGTGGGTCTCGCCCAACCACTGCGCCAGAAACTGACCATGCCCGACCGACCCGGCCAGCCCCAGAAAGGCGGCAAGGTTGGCACTGTACTGGACGATGCGAAGGGTGGGCTCTTCTACAATCACCAAAGCCCCGTGTGGTTGAATGGCTTCGATGTACTGAATCGGTTCCTGATCGCACTGTGATAAATCGGGGGGCGTCATGCGTATCATGTTGCCTGCTCGTGTTGTATTTTTTCTATTAACGCAGAAGACGGTATGCAGAAGTATCATCCAACCCGGGGTGGTTTGTCGGACTGGGTGGTGTGGGTGAGCAGAAGTTGCCGTAGCCCCCGCAGGGTGAGCTTCATTTCAGTTTCTGCCTCTTCAAGCTCGGTCATGGCGGGCATGTCCGGGCCACCCTCAATCCTGAAACACAACCTGGCCATGGCTTGATGCAGCGGCAACAGCCCCAGGGTGCTGGAGAGTTCCTTGAGGGCATGCAGCAGTTTCAACGCCTGATCCGGGTCGCCACCGTCCAGATGCTGGCGGAACCGGGTCAGGCTCCCGGCATGCTGACTCACAAACAAGCGGGCGAGATCGCAATAAAGGGCCTCATCGTTGCCCAGGCTGATCAGAGTGGCGGGCAGGTTGGGGATGATTTCCTTGAATACCTGATTCAGGTTGACCAGGGTAACCAGCGGTGTTGCCGCATCATTGGCGGACTGACCCATAAGCGGGGATGGACGGTTCGCCAGATGATCCAGCAGGGTGCCGATCAATCCCTGGGGTTGCAGGGGTTTAGTGAGGTGGGCATTCATGCCTGCTTCGAGACAGGCTGTGCGGTCAGCACTCAGGGCATGGGCCGTCACGGCAATGATGGGAACCCGTCTCATCAGAAGGTCGTGCCGGATCAGGCGGGTGGCCGTCAAACCGTCCATGACCGGCATCTGCAGGTCCATCAGGATGGCATCGTAGGTGTCTTCCGGAAGTTGCCGCACACGCTCGACCGCCAGCCAGCCGTTTTCGGCAACGGTGGTGGTGGCACCGGCTTTCTCCAGCATGCGGCAAATCACCATCTGATTGATGGTGTTGTCTTCCACCACCAGAATGTTCAGTCCGCTCAGGGGTAGATCGCCCACGCTCTCGACAGCGAGTTGCGGAGCCACACTGGCCCGGGCCAGATCGAACGGCAATTCCAGGCTGAACGTGCTGCCGCTACCGGGTTTGCTTTCAATCAGGATGCCTTTTCCCCCCATCCGTTTAACCAGATGCCAGGCCAGAGCCAGACCCATGCCGAGCCCCTGGTGCTGGCGATGATCCGATTGATCCAGTTGCTCAAAAGGTTTGAACAGGCGGTTCCAGTCGTCGCGTACGATGCCGGGGCCGGTGTCGCTGACCGAAAAAAATACGGTAACCGGCTGATTTTCCTGAGGGGCGCCCCAGTTCACCCGGATATCTACCCGGCCCTCATCGGTAAATTTGATGGCGTTATCCACCAAACTCAGCAGTACCTGATGCAGCCTGCGGGCATCGCCCCAAAGATAGGCCGGCAGCGTGGGATCAAGGTGGCAGTGCAATGCCAGATTTTTGGCGAGGGCGCGGGTTCTGACCGCCTGAATGATGTTTTCGGTGAGGGATGCGGGGTTGAAGTTGACCGGGTTGAGGCTGATCTCACCGGTTTCAATCTCGCAGTACTCGAGAATATCACCGAGGGTGGCTTGCAGGTGTAGCCCGGATTGATGAATCTGCTCCAGATAATCCCGGGCCAGAAGCGGTGATTCAGTATCCCGGGCCAGTTGGCTCAAACCCAGAATGCCATTGAGCGGGGTTCGCAGTTCGTGCGACATGTGGGCCAGAAAGCGGTCACGCACCGCGATGGCCCGCTCTGCGGTATGCAATGCCGCCGTCAATTCCGGGTGGCCGGGTTGATCCGGCAGCAGGTAACCTAAAAGATAGTGGATGCTGTTATGGGGAAAGGCATACAGCACGATCGTGAGCGAGAGGGTACTGCCATCGCCGAACCGACGAACGGTGGTTTCGGTTTGCAGGGCGTCGTCCAGCAGGTTCCACAGGGTGTTTATCCTGGGCAGGGGAAATTCGGCATGGCGCGGGTAGCGCAGTATCCGCAGCCGTTTTTCATCGCAATCAAACGCCCTGAGGGCCGCCGCGTTGGCATAAACGAAACGAAAGCCTTCATTGGGTTCGAGCAGAAACAGGGGGAACCCTAACCGGTTGAGCAGATGCTCTAAAACCGGAATCAGGGAGAACCCGGACAGCGCAGTCTCGGGGGCTGTCATGGCGATTCTCCCCTCAGGTTGAGCGGGAACGGCGGGCAGACGGTGCCTGCACCCGGCCCAGGTTCAGGCCCGGGCTTAAACTCAGGATGGACGTGACGAGAGTCCCGGCAAATACAGCTTGACAGCACGGAAACCCGTGCGAGAATCCGCAAGCCCGCAAGCCAGTCTAAAAACTTTGTATTATTTGCTGGATTATCCATCTGGACACTCACACGTGATGGGTCAGGGCACGGAATTCAGACCGAGCAGGGAAACACCCGGATGGACGCTGTCGGGTGGCGGGTTGGTGTTCGTAATGTAGCCCGATTGTTCCGGCATTGCAACACGATCCAAAACTGCGGGGACTACCGGGGATGGCGGGTATATTCTATTCATGTGCCAAACCCCTTGCCTGGTCAGACAGGCTGTTCGGATGGTGACTCATGGGGTTATATTCCAGTCAGCCCGTACCAGTCCGCGCAGGCTTCGACTGAAAACCCAGCCGATTTCATGCACGGTTTTAGCCGGGTCGCCCCGGTAT
>CAIVXW010000055.1 GCA_903910005.1 uncultured Methylococcaceae bacterium | reverse complement strand
TCATTCCACAAAAAAACTGGCGGCCAGGGTTTCGACCACCAACGCCCAGCCGTCCACCAGAATAAACAGCATCAGCTTGAACGGCAGTGATATCACCATGGGGGAGAGCATCATCATGCCGAGTGCCATGAGTACCGTGGCCACAACCAGGTCGATGACCAGAAACGGCAAAAACAGCAAAAATCCTATTTGAAAGGCGGTTTTGAGTTCACTGATCAGGAAGGCTGGCATCAGGATGGCCAGGGGAATGTCATCCGGACTTTGTACCTCTTTTTTGTCGGCAATTCGTAAAAACAGCTCCAGGTCGGTTTCCCGGGTTTGTTTCAGCATGAATTGGCGGAACGGCACGACCGCTTTTTCGAGGGCGGTGTCGGGCGGCAATTTTTCGGCAATATACGGTTGTACGGCCTGATCGTAGACCTGGCTGAACACCGGCAGCATGATGAACAGGGTCAGAAACAGCGATATGCCCAGCAATATCTGGTTGCTGGGTGTCTGTCCGATGCCCAAAGCCTGTCGCAGTATCGCCAGAACCACCATGATCCGGGTGAAGGCTGTCATTCCCAGCAGCAGCGATGGCAGCAGGGTCAGCAGCGTCATCAGCACCAGGATCTGAATCGTGACCGAGTAGGTTTGTCCTCCCTTGTCGTTGGGGGCAACCGTGAAGGCTTCCAGGGCGGGCAGTGCCTGGGCATCGGCCAAACCGGTTAGCAGGCCGATCAGCACGGCGGGTAATAGCCAGGCGGCCAGCGGGACTCGGCCCTTGCGAAGCGTCATGTTGTTTGCCGTTGCAGTAATTGTCGGAGCATGTCGCCGAAATCCGGTGAGGGATCCGGCTCGCCGGCTTGCAGTCGTTGATCGCCCTCCAGGATGCAAAGCGTGTCGATTCTACCGGGACACACGCCCAGTATCAGTTGTTTGCCACCGGCTTCGAGCAGTACCACCCGCTCGCGTTGTCCCAGTGGCAGGGTGGCCAGTATCCTGAATGGCCGGGTTTGTACCGGCCTGAGCGAACCGTAACGGCGCAGTAGCAGCAGACATACGACTGCAATCAGTAAAACCAGCAACAGGGCCAGCGTCACCTGAAGGGGTTCCGGCCCGAACCGGTTGGCAGCATGCGTGGTTTCTGCCGCGAGCCGGAGCGGTGCCAGCAGCAGGCTGATTGCCGCTACGCCGGTGCGTGTGTTCATTTCAGTTTTTTGACCCGTTCAGACGGGCTGATTACATCGGTCAGGCGGATGCCGAATTTTTCATTGACGACTACAACTTCACCGTGGGCGATCAGGGTTCCGTTGACCATTACGTCCATCGGTTCACCGGCCAGGCGATCCAGTTCGATGACGGAACCCTGAGTCAATTGCAGGAGGTTGCGGATGTTGATTTTGGTGCGTCCGATTTCCATGGCAATCATCACCGGAATATCAAGCAACAGATCAAGGTTAACCTCGCCGCTTTTGTTGGTCGGCTGGTAGGCTTCATAACTGGTGTCGTCTTCCAGATTTTCATAGGAAACCGGTTCAGCCCGGGCGGTCGACGGCGCGGTGCGGGTGTCCGATAGTTTGCGGGCGGCCTGCTGCTGTTCCTGCAAGGCTGCGGCCCAGTCGTCGGTGGTGTTGTCGTCAGCTTCGCTCATGCAATCGACCTCATTGGATGCTCAGTTTCGGGTTTTCAGGTTTCAGACTTTTTTGACACGCAGAACGTCCTTGTCGATGGGGGGACGTGACAGGCTTTCCACTATTTTGAGGGCGTATTTGCCCTTGTGGGTGCCCATTTTGCACCGGAACAGCGGAATGTCCTCCACGTAAACCATTTTTTTGTCGCTCATTTCAATGGGGAGTACATCACCCGGTTTCAGTTTCAAAATCTGTGCAACGTTCAGAATCACATTGGCCAGAACCGCACGCGCCTCCACTTCGGCATCCAGAATTTCAGTATGCAGGGCACCGTGCCAGCGGTCATCCGAATCGTCGGCCCGATCCCCCTGGATACCGGCATCAAGCAGGTCGCGGATGGGTTCGATCATGGCATAGGGCATGGTGACGTGAAGATCGCCGCCGCCTCCGTCCAGTTCGATGTGGATGGTCGATACTACTACCACTTCAGTGGGTGTCACGATGTTGGCAAACTGGGGGTTGACCTCCGAACTCATGTATTCAAACTCAATCGGCATGACCGGATTCCAGGCATCTTTCATGTCCTTGAAGATGACATCAATCAGTATCCGTATGATCCGCATCTCGGTGGGGGTAAATTCCCGTCCCTCGATTTTGTTGTAAAACTGCCCGGTACCGCCAAAGAAATTGTCGACTGCGGTAAAGACCAGGGTGGGTTCCATCACCATAAGCGCACGCCCGCGCAGCGGGTTCATGCGGATGACATTGAGATTGGTGGGGACGAACAGGCTGTGTACGTATTCGGAGAATTTAAGTATCTGCACGCCGGAAACCGATATTTCGGCGGATCGCCGCAGCAGGTTGAACAGACTGATGCGGAAGTACCTGACGAACCGGTCGTTGATCATTTCGAGGGTAGGCATGCGCCCGCGCACGATCCGATCCTGACTGGTAAAGTCATACATTTTTACATCGCCCTGCTCCGGTTCCTCCGGGATTTCCGTGGCAATCTCGCCCTCATCAACCCCATGTAACAGGGCGTCGATTTCTTCCTGGGTCAGCAGATCGTGAACAGCCATGGCTTACTGCATGATAAAACTGGTGAAATAAACGCCCTCAATGGCATTTTTTTCCTTGATCTGCTTTTTGAGGATGGCGTCAATTTCAGCCTTGATCCTGATCTGCAAGGCGGCCTTGCCTTCAACCGATTTGAGGGCCACCGGATCCTGAGCTGCCAGCATCAGCAGCAGATTGTTGCGTATCATGGGTTTATGTTTTTTGACGGCTTCGGCAATGGCCGGGTCGGCGACCATCACCGTCACACCCAACTGAACAATCCTGATTTCGGGGTTGTTCTTGTAGGTAATCGTGAATGAATCCAGTGATTCGTAGCTGGGAGGGTGGGCTTCCTCAGCCTCGTCCTTTTTGTGTTTTTTCTTGTCATGTTTGTGATCTTCCGGGTCTTCTTCCGCCGCTTCGTCCCCGGATTCCTCTTCGGTAGCATGTTCAGCCGCCGCCGCAGCTTCGGTTTTTGGCGGGAAAATTCCCATGAAATACAGGGTGGTGAATACCAGGATCAGGGTGACCAGCATGGTACCGACGATGATGAGTATCATCTTTTTCATCGGTGATTCCGTTTCCGGTTCCAGTCCCAGATCAAGCTTGTCTTTTTCTGCCATCGTCGTGTTTGGTGAGGGGATGATCAGGCCCAAGGGGTAGAGGGCCGTGGATAAACGGGTTTGATGAGGAAGCCTGGCGGAACCGTTCGGGGCGCGTGTCATCCGCCCTGTTTTTCCCGCCGCCACCTTGTGGCAAGATAATGAGGTTTGCGAATCAATTCAACCCTTGTTTACGTCAAATTCCCGGGTATCGCCTGCCTCCGGCAGGAAGTGCGCCGGGCTTCCTCCTGTTTATTCATCATCGAGTCAGAGAAAAACAATGACTGATCTAAGCCTGCAAGTTGCCAACGCCATCATTGATGGTGCCCTGCTGAAAGCCCGTAACTCCGGACTGGCTCCCCTGTGTGTGGTGGTTCTGGATGCCGGTGGACATCTCAGAACCGCCCAGCGGGAGGACGGTGCGTCCTTCCTGCGATTCTCGATTGCACTGGCCAAGGCGTCCGGGGCGGTAGGCATGGGAGTCGCGTCCAGGGAACTCGGCAAAATGGCCCGCGAACGGCCTCATTTCATGAATGCCCTCGGCAACATTGCCGAGGGGCGATTGATGCCGGTACCGGGCGGGGTTCTCATCAGGGATGCCGACAACGTGCTGTTGGGTGCCGTGGGCATTAGCGGTGATCTGTCGGATCTCGATGAAAGCTGTGCGGTTGCTGGCATTGAATCAGTGGGACTGGTGGCCGACTGCGGCAAACGCTGAGGAAGCCGGACTCAAATCTGCAACAGCAGGGCGGCCTTTTGCAGGGTTTTGAATATGCCCCATCCCAGCGGCAGCAATACCCCGCTCCAGGCCAGGGTCAGTTTGAGGGGTGTCAGCCACGGCTGCTGCGGCGGGGGCGTATCAGACCCCTTCCGCACGGGATTCGGCTTGGGCTGTGTCGGCATGTTCGTTGTCCTCGGGGGTTGGCAAGGGGGTGTGATCGGCGAATTCCGCCATGAAGAACCGTCCGGCAACCGGTCTGACCGCCAGGTTGCACAGCAGCCCCACACTGAGCAGACCGGCCAGCACGTACATGGTGAAATGATACGCCGCTGCCGGTGCCATGCCCAGTCCAAGCTGGTATTCACGCAGATAATTGACCAGAACCGGGCCAAGAACGCCGGCGGCTGACCAGGCGGTCAGCAGGCGACCGTGTATTGCCCCGACATACGCGGTGCCGAAACGGTCGGCCAGGTAAGCCGGAATCGTGGCAAACCCGCCGCCGTAAAGACTGACAATGGCGCAGAAGGCAACCACGAACAATGCGATGGAACCCAGGCTTTCCAGCGTCGGGACGGCAGCGTACAGCACGATGCCGGCCAGAAAAAACAGCGTGAAGGTGGTTTTGCGCCCCAGCGCGTCTGACAGCGAGGCCCACCCCAGTCGTCCGGCAATGTTGAACAGGCTCAACAGCCCGGCAAAACCGGCTCCCATGCTGGCGACCGCCTGTTTCTGGCTTCCGTCCAGGGCAGACAGCGGCAAATCCAGGCCAATCAAACGGCCACCAAAAATCTCCTGCAACAGGGGAGACGCCATTCCCAGCACGCCGATGCCGGCACTGACATTGAGGCACAATACCCACCAGAGTAGCCAGAACTGCGGCGTTTTGTGGGCATCATCAAGGTGAACATGGCGGACGCTGATGCCTTGTTTCAGGGTGTGGACAGACGGTGACCACCCGGCCGGCTTCCAGCCGTCCGGTGGTACCCGGTATCCCAGGGCTCCCGCCATCATGGTGGTGAAATAGAGGGTTCCCAGCACCAGAAAGGTGGGTAACACCCCGACGGAGTGTTCCGTGGCGAAGTATTTCATCAGGTTGTCTGCCAGGGGGGCACCAATCAGGGCTCCGCCGCCGAACCCCATGATGGCCATGCCGGTGGCGAGCCCGCGCCGGTCAGGGAACCACTTGATGAGGGTGGAAACCGGCGAAATATAACCCAACCCCAGTCCGCATCCCCCAATGACGCCCGACCCCAGCCAGAGCAGCCAAAGCTGATGCCATTTCACTCCCAGGGCCGAGATGAAAAAACCGCCGCCCCAGCAACAGGCGGCGATGACACCGGCCTTGCGTGGACCGGCCCGTTCCAGCCAATGGCCGAACAGGGCGGCTGA
>CAIVXW010000054.1 GCA_903910005.1 uncultured Methylococcaceae bacterium | reverse complement strand
CCGGCCCCCGCAATACCTCGAAACGGGTCTCAAGACCTTCCTGCCGCACGGCCACAGCCCGAATGTCCGCCTCCTCACCCATGCCGTAGGTTTTGACCGGTTTGGTGATCGCGGGAAGTATTTCCCGAACACCGGCATCGTCCACGCACAGAACCGCCAAACCATAAAAGGGGACATGGTGCAAAAATTCAACAAAGGTTTGCTTGAGTCGGCCAAAATCGCCGCCGTAGGTTTCCATGTGGTCGCGGTCGATGTTGGTGACGACGGCAATCATCGGTTGCAGATACAAAAACGAGGCATCGCTCTCATCGGCTTCGGCTACCAGGTAAGAGCCCTTGCCAAGCTGGGCATGGGTTCCGGTGCTGTTCAAACGACCGCCAATGACAAAGGTGGGATCAAGCCCTGCCTCGGCGAGAACACTGGCAGCCAGACTGGTGGTCGTGGTCTTGCCGTGGGTTCCGGCCACGGCAATGCCGTAACGGAAGCGCATTAGTTCGGCCAGCATCTCGGCCCTTGAAATGACCGGAATTTTACGGGCACGGGCCGCTTCCACTTCGACATTGGATTTATCGACCGCGCTCGAAATCACCAGAACCTCAGCCCCGGCCACATGGTCGGCCTCGTGTCCCAGACGTATGCAAGCCCCCAGTCGCGCCAGACGACGGGTGCTGGCGTTCTCCTGGAGATCGGAGCCTGACACCTGATAGCCCAGATTCAGCAACACCTCGGCGATACCGCTCATACCCGAACCGCCGATTCCCACAAAATGAATGAGACGGACGCGGTTCATGCCATGGCGTCCCTCAACTTGTTCACTCAGTTTCATGTTCAAATCACCTGCATACAGTGGTAAACAACCTCGCGGGTAGCATCCGGTCTGGCCAGGGTTCGGGCTCGGCTACCCATTCGGGTCAGGTTATCTTTTTTCTGAAGCAGGTTGCCGACGATTTCGGCCAGTCGCTCCGGGCCAAGTTCCTTTTGATCCAGCAGGATACCGGCCCCTGCTTCGCTGAAATAGCGGGCGTTGGCGGTTTGATGGTCGTCAATCGCATGTGGAAACGGGATCAGAATGGCCGGAAGCCCTGCGGCCGCCAGTTCACTGATCGTCATGGCACCGGCCCGGCAAATGACCAGATCCGCCCAGGCATACACGCTGGCCATATCATCCACAAACGCTTTCACGGTGGCTTCCAGTCCCAGTTTGCTGTAAGCAGTTCGGGTTTGTTCAAGCATGGCAGGCCCGCTCTGATGCAAAATCCTGAGGCTACATCCCAGCCTGGACAGTGCTTCCGGTACCTGTTCGTTCAATATCAGGGCTCCCAGACTCCCCCCCATCACCAGAATGTGCAGGGACTCAGCGTCTGCTGTTTTGACAGGCTGATCCGGCATACACAACGCCTGCCGCAGCGGGTTGCCGGTGCAAACGGCACCAATACCGGGTGGAAAACTGCCCGGAAAAGCTTCGAGTACACGCCGGGCCAGGCGGGCCAAAAGCCGGTTGGTCGTGCCGGGAATGCGATTCTGTTCGTGCAACACCAGCGGGATGCCCCTGACTCTGGCCATCAGGCCACCCGGTCCGGCAGCAAACCCTCCCATTCCCAATACCACATCCGGTTTTACCCGACGCAGGATACGATCCGATTGCCACAGGGCTCGCAGCAACATGACGGGGGACTGCAGGAGTGCCCGCCAGCCCTTGCCCCGTATTCCGGCCACGGCCAGCCACTCCATGGCAATACCGGCGGCCGGTACGACCCGTGCCTCCATGCCGGTACGGGTTCCCATCCACACCACGGCATGACCGGTCTCACGCCAGGCCTCAGCGACTGCCAGGGCGGGATACACATGACCGCCGGTTCCACCCGCCATAATCAGCAGGGTCAATTTTTTTTCGTGCTTATCTTTCACTGACACCTCTCACGCCCGCGACCACACCACGCCGGATCGAACCGGGTTGCCGATCAATTGATGGATCGCCTCATTGCGAATCCGGAACAACAATGCCAAGGCAGCGCACATCACCATCATGCTGCCACCGCCATAGCTCATCAGGGGCAAAGTCAGGCCTTTGGTAGGCAGCATACCCATATTGACACCCATGTTGATGAAGGACTGCAATCCAAACCAGATGCCGATACCGTAGGCCAGAAAGGCGGCAAAACGAAGACCGACCCGTTCGGCCAACTGGCCAATCACAAAGGCCCGCCAGACGACTATCATGAACAGGAAAATGACGCTGGTGGCACCCAGCAGGCCCAGCTCCTCGCCGATGATCGAAAACAGAAAGTCGGTATGGGCCTCCGGCAGATAAAACAGTTTCTGTACGCTTGAGCCCAGCCCTACCCCCAGCCATTCGCCCCGTCCGAATGCAATCAGGGCCTGG
>CAIVXW010000053.1 GCA_903910005.1 uncultured Methylococcaceae bacterium | reverse complement strand
GGCCTGAACCATAACCACAGGACACAGGCGAGGCCAAGGCCGGTCACGCCAACGATCATCCGGCGCGACGGGAATTTACGGAGGAGATTTCGCATGGTTGGCAACTATCGACGGGGCTGACACCGGTTTGTAACTTGTGAGAAGCGGTGGGGTTTTGTAGGATTCGCGACCGGCCCGATTTTCCATTCGGGTCAGGTTAATTTTCCGTTATTCTCAAGGGGTGCAACATGGGTTTAGGTGTGTCCGAGCTATTGCTCATATTTTTGATCGTACTGGTGCTGTTTGGTACCAAGCGTCTGCGTAATATCGGCAGCGACCTGGGGGGAGCCATCAAGAGCTTTCGCAGTGCCATGAACGAGCCGGAAGCGGCCAAAACCGAAACCGAAACCGAAACCGGCAACCAGCCGGTGACTCCCGCCAACGACGACTCACGGGCAAAGTGACGTTATATCATGTTTGAAATCGGGTTTTGGGAAATCGTACTGGTTTCGCTGGTGGCACTGCTGGTATTCGGGCCGGAACGGTTGCCGGGTCTGGTGCGTGAAGTGATGGCGGTGATTCGCCAGGTGCAGGGAGTGGCCACATCGGCACGGGATCAGCTTAACCGCGAACTGGAGATTCAGGAGTTGCGACAAACCCTGCAGGAACAAAAACGTCTGCTGACTGATACCCTCAAAGACCCGGACAACCGGGACAAGGTACGCGAGGAGGGGAAGCGTGAAGAGACTGAATAACGTGCCGGATGCAGGGCTTCCCTTCATCGGCCATCTGGCCGAACTGCGGGACAGAATTTTACGCACCCTGCTGGTACTGTTCATCCTGTTTGCCGGACTTTCGGTTTTCGCCAGTGAGTTGTATGGTTATCTGGCGGTTCCCCTGTTGCGACACCTGCCGCAGGGTTCGCAAATGATCGCCATTGATGTGGCGTCACCCTTTTTTGCGCCATTCAAGCTGGCCGGATTCGTGGCGTTGTTGCTGGGCCTGCCCTACGTTTTTTACCAGGCCTGGGCCTTTGTGGCCCCCGGTCTTTATCGTCATGAGCGGCGACTGATTTTTCCGCTCATCCTGTCAAGCATCGTACTGTTCTATGGCGGAATCGCGTTCGCCTATTTTCTGGTGTTTCCGGTCATGTTCGGATTTTTCTCCACGGTGGCTCCGACAGGTGTTGCCGTACAGACCGACATCAGCCGGTATCTGGATTTTGTACTGGGAATGTTCTTTGCCTTTGGAGCCGCTTTTGAAGTTCCGATCCTGACCATCCTGCTGGTCTGGAGCGGACTGGTAACCCGGGCCGGGCTGGCAGAGAAACGTTCTTACATTATTGTTCTGAGCTTCGTCATCGGCATGATCCTGACGCCTCCTGACGTAGTCTCGCAAACCCTTCTGGCCATACCCATCTGGCTGTTGTTTGAATTTGGCTTGCAGTTCGCCCGTCTGGTGGAGAACCCGGTTGTTCCCGACCCGGAGGATGAAACCGAATCCGGCTCTGAACCCTGAGCGGCTTAGTCGTGAAGTTGCCTGAGGCGGGAGTGGACAGCAACCGCCTCGGTAGTGGCCCGGTCAGAACGCTGAACCAGTTCGTTCAACTCGTTCATCTTGTTGTGAATTTCCTCATTATTCTCCAGTAACTCCCGGATCGACACCGAAATCATCATGAGTCGCTGCCCGGTCAGTTGATAATCGCTCACCATACGCTGGAACCGATCCGAGGTTCTGTCGACGATGTCGCGGGTGCGCTCCATTTCCTGGCTGATCTGGATGTTACCCCGGCGGATATGTTCTACCTGGGTGGCTACGTTGTCGATGCTTTTGCCAATCTCGTAAGTGGCACTTTTGACCCGCTCGGCCAGTTTCCTGACTTCTTCTGCGACTACGGCAAAACCCCGCCCCTGGGCACCGGCCCGGGCTGCTTCTATGGCGGCATTAAGGGCCAGCAGGTTGGTTTGATCGGAAATATCGTTGATAAACTGGACGATCCCCATAATATTGCCGGTTTGGGCACTGAGGATTCCCACTGTGTTGGAAAAGGCTTCAAGGTGGGCTGAAACTTCGCCAATTTTGTTGTTGATGGCGTTCATTTCACCGCAGGAACTTTCGACCGCCGCGTTATGGGCGGAGGTATCATCAGAAACCAGTTGGGCGGTGGCACCTACTTCCCGGGTAATCTGGGTGGAATGGCCACTGGCGAACAACATGATTTCACTCAGTTGGGCCTGTTCATCCAGCGATTGCTTCAAGCCTTCCAGACTGTGTCCCAGGGAATCGGTCTCGTTGCCAAAACTGGCAGCCTTTTGTTGAATCAGACCCAGTCTGGCATTGAGCAAGTCGGCCAGTTCCAGCAGGCAGCGTTCAGCTTGTGACGTGACCGCAGCATCCCGGGTCAAATCTGCACGGTCGAATGGCAGCCCGTCCCGGGCCTGTGGAATCCATTGCTGCAAACGGGAATGAAGGCGGGTCAGCGGCAACCCGAACCGGGTTTTGAGCGAGTGAAAAACATACCAGACCAGCAACAGGTTGGCGCACCCGGCCAGATAGATGCCGTAGCCATCCAGCCAACCCAGGGCATGGATCGTCGGTGGAGCGATGGAACCCAGACCCAGTAACACAAACAGGGTTTCAAGGGACGGATCACGGCGGTTTCGGTCAGGTCTGGCCCGACTCCGTCCAGAATCATTGGGTTTATCCGGGGTAGGTCTGTCGACGCGACGGGAAACCTTCGGGCTTGATTCAACCATGCGGCCTGAACGGCAGGTAGCCCCAAAGCAGATAAGGATCCAGGATGTACTGATCCTGTAGATTGAGGGTTGAGGCTATGCGATGGGCCGGATGATTGGTGTCCCGTTTGATGGGGATTTTGAATTTCTGTTGATGGCCGTTAGCCAGACTCATGACAATCGGACAATTGATGTTGTCGGTACGGCGCACAACGACACCGGTTTCACCATTGTTCAGTTGTACCTGGCATCCGGTCGGATAGGAACCCAGTGCCTTGATGAAGTAGCCACCCAGAACCGGATCACGCCGACGGCCACTCTCCCTGAAAATATCCCGCATTAATTGATAGGACGCCATGGATGCATTGTTGTGGGCGGGAGACAGGCTGCGGGTATAGCTGTCAGCCAACTGGATTAACCGCGTTTCCAGAATCAGGTGTTCCATCGAGAGTCCGGTTGGCTGCTGACTGTCCTGTTTTAGTTCGTGGTACTGCATGACGGTATTGAGCCAGTCAGAATCGGCTACGCCCAGTTGTCGCAACCGTTGGGCAGCGAATACTTCCGGCAAATCAACCTGAAGCCCCAGGGTCAGAATGGCGGCTGCCAGGGTTCGTCGCGACGTCGCCGTCATACGCATGGTGGTTGCCACGGTATCGCTGACAATGGCGATGTCCAGTATGTTCTTGAGTCTTGCCTCAACGGGCAAGGGCAAAAATATCACTGCCAGAGCCAAATCGCGATCCGCTGCGACAATTCGCTGCAGATCGCTGGCCAGCGACAGCACCGTCGCAGGAAAGTCAGCACACGCCTCGGGTGCCTGCATGCAGGTATTGAGGGAATGCGACAACTCCACCAGATCATCCAGCGGAAAACGAACCGGGGAAGCTTGCTCCTCCGGGAGGTTAAGCGTTTCACCTTCCTCCTCCGGCATGATCTGGCAACTGCAATTGGCGAACAGGCTGTTGACCGTAATCTGGCGGGCGATGACATACCCTTTGTGCAGCAGCAAACGTCCGTGGCTGTCTGCGATGGACCACGGGAGGGGAATGCCTACCGGTATGTCGGAGGGTAACAGCAAGTTTTGGGTCACGGGAAAACTCCGATGCACTGTATCAGGGGTAAGGGACTTAAGCCTTCTGTCCGGACGAAAGGGATAAGCAGGAATAACCCGGGCTGAATTACATCACGTCAGTAGTGGTGAATAGCGAGTGGTATGCCGGGAGCGCGGCCATACTGACGGCCCGGTGGAGTCAGTAGCGAGTGAATGCCGCATACACCAACCAGCCCTCCATGCTACCCATTCGCCATTCACACCTGTCCCCGCGCTTTATCCCGAATTCACGTTACATCAGGGTCGCCCAGGAACTAATTCCCATCATCTTGAATGATGCCTGAATCATGTCGTTGGCACCGGCTATCTCGACTGCCTTGCCTGCCTGCTTGAGTTCCTTGAGAGCCTTGAGCAACAGGGCAATTCCCATGGAATTAATGCGATCTACCCTGGAAAAATCCAGTCGGATGGACGACCCTGACCGGGCCGCTTCCACCATTTGCCTGAATTCATCCTGACTTTCTGCGGACAATACGCCCTTAAACTGATACGTACTCATTGCGGGTTACCTTCTCTAAAACGTTTCTTGCAAGTGTGAACTGAAAGCTCTTCTCTGCTTCCGGATCAATGTGTTCCTGTACCGAGTAAAACACGGTAAAGATGGTATTTCGGCCTGGGTTAACATGCACATGCAGATAATCACAGAATCGCCACAGGAGATAAAGCCCCCCGCCGCCAACCCCTGCCTCAATCTCGCCGCCCCTGCAATAATGCTCAAATCCCCTCAGCAGTATTTCGGGCGTGAATCGCCCCCATGGGTCAGAGACACTGATGCCCAGAACCTTGTCGTTGATGCCATAACAAACCTCGACCCGTTCCTCCTCATTCAGGGCGCGTCGGGTACCTTTTTCCACTGAACCCGTGGAGGATCGGAAGGACTCAGGTGCGGCCATAAAGGCATTTTCCAGCATTTCATCCAGGGTAATGGGTAACATACCCGGCAAATAGGGGCGCTTTTCATCAGCACCAAACCTGGAGGCAAACTCAAGGATTTCGTTGATCACATCCTCCTTTTGGCCTGTATGGGTCACACGAACCCTGACAGTATTGGTGAAGTAATTATTTAGATCAAGGAAATTCAGGTTGTCGTTCCCGAATAGCAGGGTATTCAGGCCAATCCGGGAAATGATGGAGTCCCCGTTTTGCAGCACCCGACAGATCATGGCATCCTTGATTCGGGTAATTTGTTCCCCCAGGGGAATACCTGCCCATAATACGGGGGCATCGTTCCAGCCGGAACGGGGAATGCTGCCGCTCATGGTGTCAAAAAACCCCTGGGTCAAAACCGGAACCAGGGCTGTAGCCGTGGGTTCATCAAGCAGCTCGGAGCCATCCAGCACGTCAATCCGGTTGTCGCGGAACCAGTGTTCAACCGGGATTTTGTCTTTTTGCTCGTCAGTGGACTTGAACAGGGCAACCGAACGTTGCCGGGTTTCTTCTTCATGTTCCGTGACGTGCAGGCCAATCATGGTCACATCATCCTCGAATGTCCTGCCGTCGGCATACCGGGTCAGTTCCTCCAGCATTGCGGTAATCATTTCATGCGGGGTCTGGCAGGGTATACCGGCCAGATAATCAGCCACCCGCTCATAGCCAAACTGTTCGCCGGCTGCGTCCATTTCTTCGATCAGGCCATCGGTGTACAGGAATATACGGTCTCCCCTGGCCAGGTCAATCATGCCCTGGTTGTAGACTTCATCCTCATCAATGCCCAGTGGCAAGCCGGAGGATTCATCCATCTGCATCCAGCGATTTTCCGACGCCCGGTAAAAATAAGGAAAATTGTGCCCGGCGTTGCCGTAGGTCGCCACCATCTTGCGGGTATCAATGACGATGTAGAAAAAGGTCATCAGTCGCTGCATCAGGCCTGTGGCAAACACCGCATAATTCAGGTGTTTCAATAATTTGGCCGGCTGTTGCAGAATATCATCCGGCAAGGTTCGCAAGGCTCCCTTGGCTGACGAAACCACCATGCCGGAAGGAACCCCGTGGCCGCTGACGTCACCCATGGCCAGTATCAGATAGCGTTCGTCAATGATGAAGTAATCGAACAGGTCACCGCCTACTTCAGTTGAAGTACACAGCAGGCCGGATACGTGAAAACCCTTGAATTCCAGCTCCTTGTTGGGCATCAGATCTCGTTGCAGTCGGGCCGAAATATCGACTTCTTCCTTGAGGCGACTACTCAGAAGCTCCATCCGGTCGAGTAATTGATACTGGGTTTCTGAAATTACCAGCAGCAGATTGGCCACGGTAACAATGCCGGTCAGCGTATCGTTCTCAAAGACGATAATGCTGTCATTTTCCAGTTTGGGATCGTGTACCAGCAGCGAGGACAGTACGGTAGTCACCTCATCGTTGATCTGAGCCATGAAATAATGCCGATTGACGAAATCGGTGGCAGTGAGGCGGCAGCTCAACTCCCGCATGAATGCCCGTGACATGGTTTTCAGAAACTCACGGGTATAAATCACACCAACCATGACCTGATTTTCGTCCAGTACCGGCAGACAGGGAATGCCGGGTTGCTGCAACAGGAAATCGTGCAGTTCCAGTGCCTTCATGCTCGCCGCTATGGTATGGGCGGCGATGGTCAGCGTCCTTAAATCAGGGATATCCAGGCGCGAATCAATGATGCTGGTCATGCAAATTACCTGAATCGGGATTGTACATAATATCTCTACGGACTAAGGTGAGAAGCGAAGCCATCTTAGGAGTGCATTGTGACATCGCGGTGAATCAGCCCTGATTCAGGGTCGGCTCAGGCGGTCACCGAACTGAACTGCATGGCATGGAGTGCAGCGTAGGCGGAGGGGGTCGTCAGGAGCTCGGCATGGGTGCCTGACTCAATGATCCGGCCGGCCTGCATGACGTGAATCCGGTCAGCGTTCTGGATGGTGGAGAGCCGGTGAGCGATTACCAGGGTGGTTCTGTTCTGCATAAGGCGTTCGAGGGCATCCTGTACCCTGCGTTCGGATTCGGCATCCAGGGCCGAGGTGGCTTCATCCAGTATCAGGATCGGCGAATTTCGGAGCAAGGCCCGGGCTATGGCGATACGCTGGCGCTGCCCCCCCGAGAGGACGATTCCCTGTTGCCCCACCACGG
>CAIVXW010000052.1 GCA_903910005.1 uncultured Methylococcaceae bacterium | reverse complement strand
TGCTGGCCGCCATTGCCATGAATGGCACGGCACCGTACCGCCAGGTACTGACCCACGGCTTCACGGTTGACGCCCAGGGCAAAAAAATGTCCAAGTCCAAAGGCAATGTGGTGGCTCCACAAAAAGTGATGCAAAGTCTGGGGGCCGATGTGCTGCGTTTGTGGGTGGCGGCCACCGATTACCGGGCCGAAATGACGGTATCGGATGAAATCCTCAAACGCTCGGCTGACGTATACCGCAGACTGCGTAATACCGCCCGCTACCTGCTGGCCAATCTGGCCGGCTTCGACCCGACCTGCCACCTGCTGCCAGCCGCTGATCTGCTGGCCCTGGATCGCTGGGCGGTGGATCGAGCCCTGCAGTTGCAGCAGGAGGTCATTGCCGCCTACGACAGTTTTCAATTCCATCTGGTTTATCAGAAAGTACACCATTTTTGCTCGGTCGAACTGGGCAGCTTCTACCTGGATATTCTCAAGGATCGACAGTACACCTGCCAGACCGACAGCCTGCCACGCCGCTCGGCCCAGACCGCCCTGTACCATATCGCCCAGGCACTGGTACGCTGGCTGGCTCCCATCACCAGTTTTACCGCCGATGAAATCTGGCATTATCTGCCCGGCCAGAAAAGCAGTTCGGTGTTTCTGGAAACCTGGTATGAGGGGCTGTATCCACAGGACGAGACCACCCCATACCCTGCCGGTTTCTGGGCCCTGATTCTGGCCGTGCGGGAAGCCGTCAGCAAGGAACTGGAAGTGCTGCGGGTACGTGAGGCCATCGGTTCCGCCCTGCAGGCGGAGGTGGAACTGCACTGCGATGCGGCCCTTTACGCCCGCCTGGCACCGGTAGCCGACGAACTGCGCTTTATTTTCATCACCTCGGAGGCAAGCCTGCACCCGGCCGGTGCCCCTGATTGTTTGCCAACCGGGGTGGCCGGACTTGAGTTGAAACTCCGACCGTCCACCGCCCCCAAATGTGTGCGCTGCTGGCATCATCGTTCCGATGTCGGTCAACACCCGCAGCACCCCGAATTGTGCGGACGCTGCGTCGACAACGTGGCCGGTTCCGGTGAAATCCGCAGGTACGCCTGATGCCCATGCTGATCTGGCTTCTGTTATCCCTGGTCGTCATCGTACTGGATCAACTCAGCAAATACTGGGTGGATCATGCCATGCAGCTTTATCAGTCGATTGAACTGCTTCCCGGCTTGCAACTGACTTACGTCCGCAACACCGGGGCGGCCTTCAGTTTTCTCAGTCAGGCCGGTGGCTGGCAACGCTGGTTTTTCATCGGTCTGGGTATTTCGGCCAGCGGCCTGATTGGCTGGTGGCTCTACCGGCTGGAGCGTTGCCGTCAGATCGAGGCGATGAGCTGGGCTCTGGTGCTGGGCGGGGCACTGGGCAACGTGATTGATCGTGTCCTGTATGGCTACGTCATTGATTTTCTGGATGTGTACTATCAGGACTGGCACTGGCCGGCCTTCAATGTGGCCGATTCCGCCATCAGCCTGGGCGTGGTACTGCTCCTGATTGATTCCTTGCGTCCCCGTCCGGCATGAGCCAACCCAAACCCGCGATCCTGATCGCTGACGGTTCGCCTGAAAACATTCACCTGCTGGCTGATCTGTTGGCCGATGTGGCCAGAATCCTGTTTACCCGAACCGGACGCGGGGTTTATCCGCTGCTTGGGCAACAGACCATCGACATGATTTTGCTGGAGGCCAATCTGCCTGACATCAGCGGATTCGAAATCTGTCAACGCCTGATGAATGACCGCCATCATCAGCATATCCCGATTCTGTTCATCACCAGCCGCGATGGGCCTGAAGACCAAAACCTGGGCTTGTCGCTGGGGGCGATGGATTACATCACCAAGCCGATTGCCCCGGTTTCACTGCGGTATCGCATCCTCAACCATCTGAAGCAGGTTCATCTGCGTCACGAGTTGACTGCACTGATCACCCGTGACCCACTGACCGGTCTGGGTCATCGTAAGCTGTTTTTTGAACAACTGGCCAGCGAACTGGCAACCTGTCAGCGTCAGCAACGGCAATGCTCCCTGGTTGTTTTTGATCTTGATCATTTCAAACGCATCAATCGCAGTGTTGGCGGAATGGTGGCCGACAGCGTCCTCATACAAATCACACGGATGATTCAGGAACAACTCCCGACCAGTGCCCGGTTTTACCGGCTGGGTGATGACGAATTTGCCGTGCTGTTGCCGGACATCGGTCTGGACAGCAGTCGTCTGCTGGCAGAACACCTGCGCCTGAGCATTCAGGAAAACCAGCACGCCACCGGAACCGATTCGTTTATGCTGACTGCTTGCTTCGGCGTGGCTACGGCGTATCCGGGGGAGGTGTACAGCAACTTCCACCTCAGGGTTGACGCCGCCCTGCAGACCGCCAAGAAAAAAGGCCGTAACCGGGTTGACGTGGCCTGATCGGCTTCGTCCGTCGCAAAGAGCGAAATTTGGGGGTAACCGTATGATCAACTGGAAAATGACGGCAGAACTGGCCGGGAAACTGACCCTGCGACCGCGCCTGACGGCGGCCTGTTTCCTGGTGGTACTGGCCACCCATGCAACGACCCTCACCCTCCTGTATCTGCACGATATGGCACAAGTGCAACAACTGATTAACGAACACAACCAGAGACTTGCCAGACAACTGGGCAACGCAGTCACAACCTCGCTGGCATCACCGGACAGAACCCGCCTGGCCGGGCAGATCGGCACGCTGGTCAGCGAAGAACCTTCATTGCTGTATGCAGTGGTATTCGGCAACCACGCCAACCGGGTATATAACCACGATCCCTACTCCAGCGGAGTAACCAGCCTCCCCCCCGATCAGCCGCAGATGACGCGACACTGGAATGGTTTGTCCATCCAGCAGTGGGCCTTGCCCCTGAGCCAGGGGGCTGAGTCTCTGGGCCATCTGGTGGTGGGATTCAACGACTCTGCCCTGTACCAGTACCGGCAGGAGACCCTTCGCCTGGTATTATGTCTTGCCGTGTTGCTCCTGATCCAGACCCTGCTGCTGGGTAAATGGCTGCATAAATGGGTATTGAAGCGCGTGGTCGCACTGGATCAGAAAACCCGGGCCTACATGGATGATCCGGTGACCTGGCAAAGTACGGACAGGACTCAGGAGGGAGACGAACTGGAACGGCTGCAGGCCACACTCAATACCCTGATCGCAACCCTGCGGGAGCGTGAGCAGCAAATTTTGCTCATCAATGCCGGGCTGGAGCAACAGGTGAATGACAGAACCCGCGATCTGGCCAAAACCCGCGAGGAGGCTCTCAAGGCCAGTCGGGCCAAAAGCGAGTTTCTGGCCAACATGAGCCATGAAATCCGTACCCCGCTGGCAGCCATTTCCGGGTATTCCTTTCTTCTGGCCAAAACGGGCCTCGCGCCATCGCAGCAGGATTATGTCGCCCGGATTGACACGGCGACGCGCTCGCTCCTGTCGATTTTGCAGGACATACTGGATTTCTCCCGAATAGAGTCGGGTAACATGGAGTTGTATGAGGTGGATTTTTCACTCAGGGATTTGTGCCACAAGGTCATTGCCACCATCGAGAGCGAAGCCCTTAAAAAAAGCATTGATATCGTGCTGGAACTGGATGAATCCCTGCCTGACCGGTATAAGGGAGATTCCCTTCGGTTGAGCCAGATACTGGTCAATCTGGGTAGCAATGCGGTCAAATTTACCCAGCGCGGCAAGGTGATGCTGAATATCGCAATTGATTCGAGGCAGGACGATGTCATCCGCCTGCGTTTTTCGGTCAGGGATACCGGCATCGGTTTGTTGCCGGACCAGGTGGATCGGTTATTCCAGCCCTTTACCCAGGCCGATGCCTCGATTACCCGTCAATACGGGGGAACCGGACTGGGACTGGCCATCTGTCAGCGACTGGTCAGCCTGATGCAGGGAGATATCGGCTTGCAAAGTGTGGCCGGGGTTGGCTCGACGTTTTTTTTCACCATTCCCCTCAAACCCCTTCGCCACGATCACCTGCCTGCCCGAACCGGCTCAGGAGACGGGACGGATCATTCGGCGACTGCCAGCGAACCAACCCGGGCCTTGCAGGGTTACCGGCTGCTGTTGGTGGAGGATCACGAAATCAATCAGATGCTGCTGCGGGAATTGCTGGAAATGGAAGGAGCAACGGTTGATGTGGCAAGCAACGGACTGGAGGCCCTGGCCCGGATTCGTCATCCCGGTAAAGTATTCGATGCGGTTTTAATGGACATACAGATGCCGCAAATGGACGGTATGGAAGCCACCCGCCAGATCAGAAAACACCCGGGCGGTGCCGGTTTGCCCATCATCGCCATGACGGCTCACACCCGTGACGAGGACAGGGAAGCCTGTCTGGCGGCAGGCATGAATGATTATTGCGGCAAGCCGATTGACATCCCGGGGTTGATCCGGATATTGCGTCACTGGGTGGGGCAGCAAGCCGTGCCCCAAACTCTGCCGCTCCCGGCAACGGTGGCTGCCAGTGACCCGGCCCACCCGACCACAACGGTGGATTTCACCCTGCTCAAGCCTGTCATCAACGTGGATGAAGGGTTGTCGCGTTGCCATAACGATGCCGCCCGTTATGGCCAACTGCTGAAGCTTTTTGCCTCCGGTTACCGCGACTTCGCGGCTGAGGCCCGGGCACTCCATGAATCCGGACAAAAAGACCGCCTGAACAAGGCGATTCATACCCTGAAGGGAACGGCGGGCAACCTGGGCGCGGAATCGCTGCTGGCGTCGGTTCGGCTCGTGCTGGCTGAACTGGAGCATCCGGCCAGCCTGACTGCGCCGGTCGGGCTGGAAGCCCTTCTGGCCGATACCGACGTATTGCTGCAAGCCTTGCACCAGTGGGAGGCACAGTTGCCGCCAGAACCAGCGGACGATGCGGGTATGGCCGAAGACGCTGCCGATTTTTCCGCTGACACGCTGTTCGAGCGTTTCACCCGGGCACTGGCTCAAAACGATCTGGCAGCGGTGCCGTTGTGGCGTCGGTTTCGTGCGGGCAAGCCATTGCACGGGAACTCCGACCCCCTGCTGAACGATATTGACCACGCCGTCCAGCGGCTTGATTTTCCCGACGCACTCCGCAAGGTAAATCGCTGGAAACATGACAACCGCTAAAACACCCGTGATTGAGTTCAGGCAGGTCGGCAAGCGTTTTTGCCGCTCGCCGCTGGATGCCTTCCGTAACCAAAGCCTGCGCTGGCTCGGATCGCTGATACGACGA
>CAIVXW010000051.1 GCA_903910005.1 uncultured Methylococcaceae bacterium | reverse complement strand
CATTGTGCATAAGCCGCCGATGATTCTGGCTGACGAACCCACCGGCAACCTGGATCCTGACCTGTCCATTGAAATCATGAACCTTTTTCAGGAATTTAACCGGGTTGGGGTGACGATTCTGGTAGCCAGTCACGACATTTCATTGATTAGCCACTTTGGCTGTCGGGTTCTGCGATTGCATCAAGGTCAATTACTGACGGAAAACTGACCATGCCCAGAAAGACGGCCCGCAGAAACACCCGACGCAAACCTTCCTCCTCGCTGGAGCAACTCCTGTCAGCCATTCCCTGGCTGGCCAGTCTGCACAACCAACTGACCCTGCAGGGTTCGCTGCTGTCTACCAGTTTATCCAGATTGTTGCAGGCTCCGCTGGCCAGCAGCATGACCGTTCTGGTCATTGCCGTTGCCATCGCCTTACCGGCCAGTTTCCATGTCCTGCTCAAAAATATCCGCGTTGCCAGCGGTAACCTCAAAGCCAGTTATCAGGTTTCGGTCTTCCTCAAGCCGGATGTTTCCAACGAAGTTGGCAGCAAACTGGCGGAAAGGCTGCGTCAGCAACCATTGATACTTGAAACCCGTTTTGTCACGCGGGAGGAAGGCCTCAAGGAATTGCAAAGCTACAGCGGCTTTGGCGATGCCCTGAGTGCCCTGAATGTCAATCCCCTGCCGGGGGTCATCGGCTTGACGCCGACCGCCACGGTGTCGACGCCGGACGCCCTGGACAACCTGACCCATTCGCTGGGCAAATTACCTGAAGTCGATTTCGTGCAGGTTGATACCCAGTGGGTTGGCAAATTGTCCGCCATTCTGGCTGTTGCCGAACGGGGCATCTGGGGCTTCAGTGTCCTGCTGGGGATGGGCGTGGTATTCAGCGTCGGCAACACCATCCGGCTGGAACTGGAAAACCGGCAGGAGGAAATCATCGTCATGCAACTACTGGGTGCTACGAATGGATTTATCCGCCGACCCTTTTTATATTTCGGGTTCTGGTATGCCATTGGGGGTGGTTTTTTTGCGTGGGTTTTGGTCAACGGGCTGGTAGTATTGCTCAGAGGGCCTGCTCATGAACTGGCCAATCTTTACGGTAGCCCCTTTACCCTGTCGTTTCTGAGTGCAGGCGAATCCGCGTCCATCATTGCCATTTCGGTTGCCCTGGGAGCGGGAGCCTCCCATGCCGTCGTGGCCTATCAGTTGAGGAAACTGGAACCCGAGTGAGCGGGTTCGCGGGTTCATGTCGGCTGTCCGTGGCAAACCTGGCGACGTTGCGTAAATTTTTACGCACCGGGGATAATTTATTAGCACTCTCTGTCCACGAGTGCTAACATAACCGCTTCCTGATCCTGATGAGGTCATTTATGAGCAACGCACTCGCACTACCTTCAGGCCTGACTCTGGGCTCAATAGAGGAATACATCAGTTCCGTCAACCTGTTGCCAAGGCTTTCGGCAGAGGAGGAACACGACCTGGCGACCCGCTTGCGGGATGAGGGCGATCTCAGTGCCGCCCGGCAACTGGTGATGGGCCATCTGCGCTTTGTCGTTCACATTGCCCGTGGGTATCTGGGCTACGGTTTGCCCCTGCCGGATCTGATCCAGGAAGGCAATGTGGGATTGATGAAAGCGATTAAACGGTTCAATCCGGATGTAGGGGTGCGTCTGATTACCTTCGCCGTACACTGGATCCGCGCCGAAATCCATGAATTCATCGTGCAAAACTGGCGTATCGTCAAAGTTGCCACCACCAAAGCGCAGCGCAAGCTGTTTTTCAACCTGCGTAAATTCAAGACCGGTTTGAGCTGGCTGACACGGGAAGAAGCCACTACCGTGGCCGATGAACTGGGGGTTGATGTCGAAACGGTTTATCAGATGGAGACCCGGCTCAATGCCCATGACGCGCCGTTTGATCCGGCAACCGACGCTGAAGACGACAAGGATTACACCGCCCCGTCCAGTTATCTGAGCCAGCCCGATGCTGATCCGGCCGAGACCCTGGCAGGTGACCAGTGGGATCAGTGTCGGCAGGAACGCTTGCGGATAGCCCTGGAAAATCTGGACGAGCGCAGTCGGGATATTGTCAGTAGCCGCTGGCTGGGCCAGGAAAAACTGACCCTGAGCGATCTGGCTGCCCGTTATAATGTATCGGCTGAACGCATCCGCCAGCTTGAGAACTCTGCCATGAAAAAACTCAAGGCCTCGTTGGGGGATGCAACCTGATTTAACCGGAACCTGGCTGTTGCCGTTCCAGGCGAATGAACGAGTAGCCAAGGCCGCTGGCCGCATCCACGGCAATCGGGCTTCGCTGCCGTTCCTGCCATTCCTCCATCCGCCAGTCCGGGAAGCGGGTATCTCCCTCCAGGGAGTGATGAATCAGGGTGAGGTACAGGGTGTGGGCCAGGGGCAGGAACCACTGGTAAACCATGGCACCGCCGATCACCATCACCTCGCCGGGTTGAGCCTGCTGCAGGGCTGCCTCCGGGGTGGTTACCGTCTCGCAGCCGTCGGCACGCAACGCGGGGTTGCTACTCAGAATAATGTTGTGGCGTCCGGGTAAGGGGCGTCCCAGCGAATCAAAGGTTTTGCGTCCCATGATGATGGACTTTCCCCAGGTGAGCTGACGAAAGTATTTAAGGTCAGCGGGAATATGCCAGGGCATCGTGCCATTGCGACCGATTATTCCGTTTTCAGCCATGGCCACGATCAGTGCTATCTGTTTGCTGTTGTTCACCAGGTCAGGTCATCCGGTATCGCATAGGCCGCGTAAGGGTCGTCCGGGTTGCCGGTTTCCGCTGTCGAACCCTGAGGATTCAACAGAACAACGGCGGAGGCGTCCCGCCCGGCTATTTTTTCGGCAACGTCTGCCTCGACCAGTTCGTACTGTCCCTCCAGTCGGATGATGGCCAGTCGCCCCCGCGCCAGTCGGGAGCGGGTCGCGTCACAGACATACAGGCTTTTAACCTTGCCTCCATCGACAAAGTTAAAGCGGATTTCACCTGCCTCGCGGGGCAAGCGATGAGCCTCCACCAGTTGCCGAACCTGTGCCGTCCGGGCCTTGCGTTCCTGTGCTTCATGCCGTTCCCGGTTTAATTCCCTGTCCCGCTCTGCCTTGGCCAGGAGGGCTGCATCCCGTTCAGCCTTGCTGGCATCGACGGCAGTTGTCTTGCCTTGAACCTGCCGACTTTCCCGCAGCTTTTCCTTCTGCGCTTTCTTTACCTGCTTTTCATTGACCAGGCCAGTCTTGAGGAGTTGATCCCGGAGTGCATTACCCATGGTTGTACCCAAAATTCATGCAATTATCATCGTAAAGGTCTGCGTCCAGTCAGGCGCAGACCCAATAGTAAAGCCAACAGGATGGCGTAGAAGGTCGGTAACGTGATGTCGCGTTTTACCGACCAGAAATAATGAAAAACCCCGGTGATACCGATCAGGTAATTGAGTTTGTGCAGAACCTTCCAGCGGCTGCCGCCCATTTGTTTCATCATGTACTGGCTGGAGGTTATCGCCAGCGGAATCATCATGATCCAGGTGATGAACCCGATAGTGATATAGGGCCGCTTCAGGATGTCCTTCAGAATTTCATTCCAGTCAAAAAAATGGTCGAACACCAGAAAGATGCTGAAATGTAACAGGGCGTAGCCAAAAGCGGCCAGCCCCAGGATTCGCCGGATGCGAACGGGCCAGTTCCATCCGCTGAGTTTACGCAGAGGGGTCGCGGCCAGTGACAACAGCAGAAACCGTAGCCCCCATTGCCCGGTTTGGTGAGTGAGTGTGGCGACCGGGTCGGCACCCAGGTCGTTCTCCGCCAGTCGCCAGAGCAGCCACAGCCCTGGCTGGATGACCGCCACAATGGCCAGCAGGGTCGGACTCACGCGGTCAGGTGACCAACCATTTGCCGAGGGTATCGGTCAGGGCCTGTTTGCTGAAGGGTTTGGGCAGATGATCGTTCATGCCAGCCGCCAGACAACGATCCCTCTCTTCACGGGTGGCGTGGGCGGTCAATGCCACAATCGGCAAATCCACCAGACCCAGTTCGGAGCGGATCAGTCGGGTTGCCTCATAACCGTCCATCTCCGGCATCTGGATGTCCATGAGAACGATGTCAAAATCTCCCGGGGTGTTACGGAGTTGTTCAACCGCCTTGCGACCGTCTTCGGCCAGAACGACGGTCAACCCCAGTTTGCCCAGCAGGGCTTTTGCCAGCATTTGGTTGACGGCATTGTCCTCGACCAGCAGAACTCTGCCGTTGCCCAGTACGCTACCCGGTTGGGGCGGCGGGGAAGGCATGGAGGCGGACTGGTCGATACCCAGACTGATCATGAACTCAAAGGTGCTGCCTTTGCCTTCCTGGCTGCTGCAACGAATAAACCCACCCATATTGTTGACCAGTTGCTGGGAAATGGCGAGTCCCAGACCGGTGCCCCCATACTTGCGGGTGGTTGAGGGGTCGCCCTGCACGAAGGGTTGAAACAGGCGGGATACTTCTTCGATGGACATGCCCTTGCCGGTGTCCGTAACCTGTACATGAAAGTTGACCCGGTTATTGCTGATACCGCGCTGATTGAATACGATGTCCACCGAACCCTGGTCGGTAAACTTGATGGCATTGCCGACCAGGTTGGTCAAAATCTGGCGCAAGCGCAGGGTATCGCCCACCAGTCGTCTGGGTACACCGTCGGAAATCGTGAAGCGGAGCCTGAGATTTTTGGCCTCGGCCTTGAGGGACATGATTTGCTCAATATCGCCAATCAGTCGCCTGAGATCGAAACCGTTATTCTCCAGCACGATTTTCCCGGCCTCGAATTTGGAAAAATCAAGGATGTCATTGATGAT
>CAIVXW010000050.1 GCA_903910005.1 uncultured Methylococcaceae bacterium | reverse complement strand
ATTTACGCGGGAAACCCTGTTCATCAGGGAGGGATGGCACGTGACGTGTTGCGTCACCCGGTTCCCGCAACCTCCAGCGTTGCTGCCATCTTGGGTTGTTGTGAAAATTTGCGCCGACCGGGCCGCATCTGCGCTGCCACCAGGACTACCTCAGCAGGTTATTACGACGACCCGCTTGAAACGGGTACTGTGGTGCTTGCGAACCCCTGCCATTTTACCGCGTCTGTTTTCCATCCTGAAACGCGGCATCAAATATGGGGGGGTATCGTGGTGTGTTACCATTAAGCCATTTACATCCCTGATGGAGCTTGTTGCCATGACCGCGTCCCTCCTTCCGTTTGAAGACTACGCCCTGCTGGATGATGCAGACTGTGAAGCCCGCATCAAAACGGCCAAGGCTCACCTGGGTGAGCGTTGCGTGATTCTGGGTCACCACTACCAGCGTGACGAAGTGTTTCGTCATGCCGATTATTCCGGCGACTCGCTCAAACTCTCACGCCAGGCGGCGCAATCAGCCGCCGAGTACATCGTGTTCTGCGGTGTCCATTTCATGGCGGAAGTCGCCGACATTCTGTCCCGTCCTGACCAGATTGCCATACTGCCTGATCTGGCGGCCGGCTGTTCCATGGCTGATATGGCCAACCGGGGGGCGGTGGAGCGAAGCTGGCAGGAGCTGTCCCGGTTGTTCGATCCCGATGAGACCATTACTCCGGTGACCTACATCAACTCGGCGGCAGACCTCAAGGCCTTTTGCGGACGGCATGGCGGCATTGTCTGCACTTCAAGCAATGCCCGCAACATCCTGGAATGGAGCTTTGCCCGCCGGGAAAAAGTGCTGTTTTTCCCCGATCAGCACCTGGGTCGCAACACAGGCCATGCGATGGGGATTCCGCTGGATGAAATGGTGACCTGGGACTTCACCCAGCCGATGGGCGGACTGACCGGGGCGGAGATTGCCCGGGCCAAAATCCTGTTATGGAAGGGGTTTTGTTCGGTGCATCAGATGTTTCAACCCCAGCATATCGACCGGTTCCTGCAACAGTACCCGGACACCCGGGTTATCGTACATCCCGAATGCAGCTTTGAAGTTTGCCGGAAAGCCGATTACATCGGCTCAACCGAATACATCCTGCGAACGGTGCGGGAAGCCCCGCCCAACACCCGCTGGCTGGTAGGCACCGAACTCAACCTGGTCAATCGATTGGCGGAAGACGTTCGGGCAGATGGCAAGCACGTTCATTTTCTTTCCCCCACCATTTGCATGTGTTCCACCATGTTCCGCACCGACCCGCAACATCTTTTGTGGGTGCTGGACAATCTCATGGCCGGGCAGGTCGTCAACCGGATCAGGGTACCGGAGGAAGACGCCGTACCGGCCCGCCTGACCCTGGAGCGCATGCTGGCCGTGTGACGGCCTGTTCGTGGTGAGAACGGGGCAGGAGGAGGCAGACAGCGAGCCGTTACAAAAAGTGTAATGGAATAATTACAACCGACATTCCGCCCCCCAGTCGCCTAAAACGGGTGGCGGAACGTTCATCAGAACGTCCGATTTTGGCTGCGAAAGGGTGTTGATCATGAATTTTCGGGTCATTTCGTGCTTTTCGTGGCAAAAAACAGGGCCACTAAAAACACGAAAATACACAAAAAAATACTATCGAGACAGTATCTGCCTCCCGTACCGGGCACACGGACTGCATCTCGAAGTGGTATTTCGTCTGACCGGACACCCGCAGAGCTTGTCCATTATTGGACTACGATTGGAGTATTTAATGGAGTCGGCCTGACCACGGCCCCAAAAGCCCTCCTCACACGGCTCGGCGAGTGCTATGTCGCTTTATAGGCCAATTCCGGGTGAGGGATGCGGAATGGCGGTATGATACCCCATTACACCTGAATTTATGCGTGAATTCGGATAGAGAGAAGGCGGAGGGCGGAGGGCGGAAGGCGGATCGCCACTCACCATTCTCCACTCACCATTCACACCTGCCACCGCGCCTTATCCCGAATTCACGTGAAATTCAGCAATTTTGCGCTTGCTTTACAGGTGGGTTACGGCTATAGTACCGCTTCTTTTCTGACGCGGGGTGGAGCAGCCTGGTAGCTCGTCGGGCTCATAACCCGAAGGTCGTTGGTTCAAATCCAGCCCCCGCAACCACACACTCATCTCCCCAATCTTCTTCGTGCTGCTACAGGGTTTCGTCCCTGTAAACCCTCAGATTATCTATCAGGCGGGTTTTGCCAAGCCTTACAGCAACCAGAACAATCAATTGACGGGTTCCATTTTCAGGCAGGCCCAGATCGTCTGCCCGTCGTATGCTGAAATAATCCACCTGAAAGCCCTTCCCGGTGAGACGGTCGATGTGTTCCCGCTCAATTGCCGTATAGTCCGTTACCCCGCTACGTACGCTTTCTGCAGCCTCGTCAAGGCTGTGGTGCAGGCTGGCTGCTATCGCTTTTTCGGCAGGGCTGAGATAACCGTTACGTGAACTCAGGGCCAGGCCGCCAGATTCACGCTGTGTCTCGGCCAGATGCAATCTCAACGGCAGGTTCAGGTCAGTCACCATCCGCTTCACGATCAACCACTGCTGATAATCCTTGGCTCCGAATACCGCCCAGTCGGGTTGCACCAGATTAAACAGTTTGAGTACGATGGTTGCCACCCCCCGAAAATGACCCGGGCGGAAGTGTCCGCACAAATCATGCGACAACCCCGGCACCTCAACAAACGTCATTTGCTCCGGTGAACCGGGGTAAATGTCCCGGCTATCAGGCATAAACAGCAAATCAACCCCAGCCTCGGCCAGTTTACCGCCATCCTGCTCCGGTGTTCTGGGGTATGCGGCAAAATCCTCACGCGGCCCAAACTGGAACGGATTGACAAAAATGCTGACCACGGTGCGGGTTGCCAGTTGTCGGGCCGTGTCGACCAGGTGCAAATGACCGGCGTGCAAATTTCCCATGGTGGGTACGAAGGCGATGGAATCGCCAGCGGCCTTCCAGTCTGCGATCAGGCCGCGCAGTTCGGCGATGGGCGTGACCGTCTGCATCATGCCTGAATCCAGTGTTCAGGGGCCGGAAAACAGCCCGAACGCACCTCAATGGCATAGCGTTCAATGGCCGCACCGATACTCGCCGCACCCTCAGCCAGATAGTTTTTGGCAAACCGGGGTTTTTTACCGGGGGTAATCCCCAGTAAATCGTACAGCACCAGAATCTGCCCACTGCAACCGGGACCGGCCCCTATGCCCAGCGTGGGAATGGTCAGAGCCTGGGTAATTTCAGTGGCCAGTTGCGCGGGTATCCCCTCCAGGATAAGCAGGCTGACACCGGCTTGCTGGAGCATCAGGGCATCGTCCAGCATGCGGCGAGCCGCGCTGGCGTCCCGTCCCTGCATGATGAAGCCTCCCATCCGGTATACCGACTGGGGCAACAGGCCCAGATGACCGCAAACCGGGACATTCTGATCGACCAGAGCCTCGATGATACCCAGCCGTTGACGGCTTGCCCCTTCAAGTTTGACCATTTGTGCGCCAACCCGAATCAGGCTGGCTGCCGTCACCAATGCCTGTGTGCGACTGCCGTAACTGAGATACGGCATGTCAGCCACGACGACGGCCCGGTTTACTGCACTTGACACCGCCCGGGTGTGATAAACCATGTCAGCCACGGTAACCGGCAGGGTGGTTTCATGGCCCTGTATTACCATGCCAAGCGAATCGCCTACCAGAATGACATCAATCCCGACTTCATCCAGCAGCCTGGCAAAACTGGCATCGTAGGCGGTCAGGGCCACAATTTTTTCCGCGTGCGTACACATGGCCTGAAGGGCAGGGAGGGTCAGGGTACGGCCCGGGTCAAACATCCGGTAACACCGTCAAACCCCGGCGCGGGCATCGTTGCAGCCAGTCAGACAACAGCCCCTTGCCCGGAATGCATAATCCGGCGGGTGCGATTTCGGCGAGGGGATACAGCACGAACTCCCGTTCGGTCACCCCCGGATGAGGCAGTGTCAGCCGACTCTCATTCATGATCAGATCGTCGTATAAGAGTATGTCCAGATCAAGGGTTCTAGGCCCCCAGCGTTCGCCCTGGCGAATCCGCCCGTGGCTGCTTTCAATCGCCTGCAGAACATCCAGCAGTTGTATCGGGGTCAGCGTGGTTTCAATCCGCATGACGGCATTGACGTAATCGGGTTGGTCAGCAGGCCCCATCGGCGTGCTGCGGTACAGGCTGGAACAGGCTTTTTCCTGGATACTTGCCTGTCCGGCAAGGGCAATCCGGCCCGAGCGCAGGGTTTGGGCCGGGTTGGCAACATTTCCGCCCAGACCAATATAAACGCTGTGGCACTCAGGTGGCAGTTGATTCATTACGGGGGGGTTCCGGGTTTTTTACGCCGTTTGCGGTTAGTTGTCCGGGTCGAACCGGAGCCGGTGTGGGTCATGCTTTTACGTTCGGTATCGTTGGCGGCTACAAAATGCTGCCACCACTGCGCCAGTTCTGAATCAATGTCGTCGGCTTCAGCCCTCAGCAGCAGGAAATCATACGCCGCCCGGAAACGGGGATGCCCCAGCAGACGGAATGGCCGGGAACCGGCGGTATCATCAAAACGGTACTGTAACAACCAGAGTTCCCGTGCCTGCTGGATAACACCCCTGGGAATGGCAACCCGTTTGACCTGGCGCGAAATGACGGCACTGGCGGCTTCCTGATAGGCCATCTGTTCTTCCTCGCCGTCCAGCATGGCAAGTCTGGCCATGGCGCGGACAGGCTCCCACAGCAGGGCAGCAAACAAAAAACAGGGGGAGGTTGTTTTGTCGTCCCGCAAGCGTTGATCCGTGCTTTCAAGGGCCTTGCAGATGAAGGTATGCGGAAAACCCTGCGACTCATGGGCCAGACAGGCGTCGGTTTGCGGAAACAGAACGGAAAACAGTCGATAGTGTCGCAGTTGCTCGAAGGTTTGCAGGGCATAACCCGCCAGGAAGAGTTTCAATACTTCCTCATACAGACGATGCGCTGAAATATCCCTGAGCAGATGGGAAAGGGCGGGGATGGGCGTCGCACACTCAGGCGCGAGGGTAAAACCCAGTTTGACGGCGAAACGGATGGCTCTGAGCATCCGTACCGGATCCTCGCGGTAGCGGTCTACCGGATTGCCGATCAGACGCAGCAGACCGGCCTGGTGGTCGACCATGCCGCCTACGTAATCGACTACGGAGAAGTCATTGATATTGTAGTAAAGGGCATTGACGGTAAAGTCACGCCTGAAGGCGTCTTCTTCAATGGTTCCGTAGGCATTGTCACGAATGATGCGTCCGTTCTGGACAACGCGGTCATCGCTGTCATCCAGGGATTGCAGGCTCCTGAAGGTGGCAACCTCAATGACATCCTCGCCGTAATGGACGTGGGCCAGGCGAAAACGCCGACCTATCAACTGGCAGTTACGGAAAATACGCCGGACATCCTCGGGATGGGCATCGGTAACCACGTCAAAATCCTTGGGTTCGCGCCCCAGCAGCAGATCCCGCACGCACCCGCCCACCAGACAGGCCTGATAGCCTTCATCACGCAAACGATACAGCACTTTCAGTGCGCTGGGGTTGATCATTTTGCGCGAGACATT
>CAIVXW010000049.1 GCA_903910005.1 uncultured Methylococcaceae bacterium | reverse complement strand
CGAAGTTTGTCGCGGGAACGGCCAATGGCCATGGACTGATTGAGCGGATACACATCCATCATCTCGAACTGGCGCAGCACCGCCAGTCCGTAAAAGGTGATTGAGGCACCGATGCGGGGAATGACCGCCTCAAATCCCTTGAGTTGCTGGTCGCCCAGAAAAACGGCAGGTTTGGTGGACGTGATGTCCATGTACACATGCAGGGGATCAATTACCCGGGCGTCGTGACCACGGCTGACCGCCGCCTCGACCAGGCGTCTGGTCGAATAGAGCACGGGATTTCGGGACAGGATTGCTATTCTCATGAATACCCTGATGATGACTGTGGCAAAGGAGGGAGATTATAAAGCGAACGGTGCGGGTTCGGAAAAATACCGGTGAGACACTCTCAAGGCGGTGAAGCGATTATACTTCAGGTCAGAGAGCCCTGAAGGGGTCAGCAGGGTGCAAAGGTTCAACCTTTACCGTGTCAGGAGTATGACGACAAACCCGGCGCGACGGTTGTGGCAAGACGAATGATCCAGGATATTGATTCAATCTGAAAACACGAGGCGTTCAATCATGACAAACACACCAAGTGGCTGGGCACAGCAGCTGCTGCGGCATCTCAAGGCAACCAGGGCCAGGCTGGAAGCCTGGCAAAAACCCCCCGCTGATAAATCCCGAACACCGCAGCCGGATCAACCGGGCGGCATCAGTCGGCATCTGCTGACGATTCTGGCGGTGTTTTCGCTGCTGTACCTGTGGCAAAGCTACCGGGAGGTACGGGAAGACGAGATACCCTACAGCGAATTTCTGCGCCATGTGGAGGAGGGAAATGTGGCAGACAGCCTGATTACCGATCAGGTCATCACCGGTCACCTCAAACCCGCCACACCGGGGGCCGAGCCCCGCGACTTCATCACCGTTCCGCTGGCCAACCAGGAGCTGGCCAACACCCTGCAGGCCAAGGGGGTGCAGTACACGGTGCGCTACGGCAGCAACTGGCTGGGCAATTTCCTGTTCAACTGGTTGCTGCCCATGGTGGTCTTGTTTGGCCTCTGGAGCCTGATGGCCCGTCGCATGAGCGGGCCGGGTGGTTTTCTCAACATGGGCCGGGGTCGTGCCCGCATTCATGCCGAGTCATCCGGGCAGATCAGTTTCCAGGATGTAGCCGGTGCGCTGGAAGCCAAGCAGGAACTCCGCGAAAGCATTGAATTCATGCGGAATCCCTCCCGTATCCAGCGTCTGGGCGGACGCATGCCCAAGGGCGTGTTGCTGGTAGGCTCCCCTGGTACCGGCAAAACCTTGCTGGCACGGGCGGTGGCCGGTGAAGCGGGTGTGCCGTTTTTCAACATCAGTGCGGCTGAATTCATTGAGATGTTTGTCGGCGTGGGAGCGGCCCGGGTTCGCGACATTTTTGAACAGGCCCGGCAAAAAGCCCCCTGCATGATCTTCATTGATGAACTTGATGCCATTGGCCGGGCTCGGGGCGGCCCGGTGGCGATGGGCGGGCATGACGAACGTGAACAAACCCTCAACCAGTTACTCACCGAAATGGACGGATTCGACCCCTCGGCCGGGGTTGTGGTGATGGCGGCCACCAACCGTCCGGAAATCCTGGACAAGGCCTTGCTGCGGGCTGGCCGGTTCGATCGGCAGATTGTGGTGGACAAACCCGGGCTGGAAGACCGTCTGGCCATCCTCGAACTTCATACCGCCCGGATCACCCTGGGGGCTGATGTAGAACTGCGGGTTGTGGCCCAGCGTACCCCGGGACTGGTCGGCGCCGATCTGGCCAATATCAGCAACGAAGCCGCCATCATTGCCGTCAGGGATAACCAGGATGCCGTCGCCATGTCTCATTTTGAGGCCGCGATTGACCGGGTAATGGCAGGGCCTGAAAAAAAGAGCCGTGCCCTCAACGAAACTGAAAAACGGCGGGTGGCTTATCATGAATCCGGTCATGCGCTGGTGGCTGAAATTGTCCCGACCGGCGAACCGGTTCACAAGGTGTCCATCATCCCACGGGGAGCAGCCGCACTGGGATTCACCCTGCAACTGCCGGTGGAAGAAAAATTCCTCTCCACCGAACCCGAATTGCGTGATCAAATCACCATTTTGCTGGCCGGGCGTTGTGCCGAAGAACTGGTGCTGGGGTGTGTTTCCAGCGGAGCCTGGAACGATCTGGAAAAAGCCTCGGAGATTGCCCGTGCCATGGTGTGCCAACTGGGCATGAACCAGAACCTGGGCCCCATGACCTATGGCAAACGCCAGCAACTGGCCTATCTCAATGTCGAAAGTGCGGAAGAACGCAATTTCGGCGAGGACACGGCTCGCCTGATCGACGCGGAAGTGCGGGGATTGATCGAGGAAGGTCACCGCCATGCCCGGGACATTTTGACCACACACCGGGATACCCTGGATGCCATGGCCCGGTTGTTACAGGAGCGGGAAGTGGTCAGTGGCGAGGAAATCAAACAACTGATACGCGGCAACTGACGGCGGGGCCGGGATGGGTTCAACCATCCCGGCATCGACGGCTTGTCGGCTTACTGACAGGCTTCGCAGGTGGGATCATCAATGGCGCACAGTTTGGCACCCGGTTCCACTGCGGCAACGCCCGCCTCCCGGACGGCATTGAGCTTGCCGTCAAAGGCGGTGCTTTTTTCGACATGGGTCGCGCCGAGCGTCCTCAGATAATAGGTGGTTTTGAGTCCCCGTATCCAGGCCAGTTTGTAGAGGATATCCAGCTTTTTGCCGGAGGGTTCGGCCATGTACAGATTGAGCGACTGGGCCTGGTCAATCCATTTCTGGCGGCGCGAGGCCGCTTCAATCAACCAGCGTGGATCAATCTCAAACGCCGTGGCATACAGTTGCCGCAGTTCTGCGGAAATCCGCTCAATTTTCTGCACGCTGCCGTCATAATACTTGAGATCATTGATCATGACCGCATCCCACAACCCCTGCCGCTTCAGTTCGGCCACCAGATGGGGGTTCACCACGGTAAATTCACCCGACAGGTT
>CAIVXW010000048.1 GCA_903910005.1 uncultured Methylococcaceae bacterium | reverse complement strand
GGCCCGCTCGAGAACGGTCTGGAATTGCGTCACATCGAGTGGCAAAGCCGTGCTGACGGCACCCGCATGCGTCATGATTTCCGGCTGGACTATCAAATATTCAAGGGCGTCCGCCAGGCCGAATCGGTTGAACTGCCGCCCCTTACCCTGCAATTTTCCGGGGCATCCGCCGGGCAGGTTAGCGTGCCGGGAGCCCGTTTCAGCCTCAATCCCCTTATTCCTGCCACGCTGGCGGATGATCAGGTCGTCAGCCGCAACGTGTCGCCGCTGCCCGAGGCCGCCCCGGCCCCGGATCAACGGCGGTCGTGGCTGTACGGCAGCGGTTTTGCAGTTGCCAGCGGGTTGTGGCTGTATCGCCGCTTGCGCCGACAACCCGGCCCGTTTGAGCGTTTACTGGCCGAGTGGCCACTGCGGATAACCGCCCCGGCCGATGAATGTCAGCGTCTGCGCCAGTTGCATGCAGCTTTCAACCAGCAGGCGGGCTATACGCTGATGGAATCCGGTCTGGATGATTTTTTTGCGGCACATCCGGCGTTCCAGCCGCTGCAAGCAGAGATACGCTGGTTTTTCGGCGTATCGGAGCAGTGGTTTTTTGCCGCAGTCGAACCAGCGGAAACGGTTGATGTGGTGCGTCTGCGTGCCCTTTGCCGGGCGTGTGCCCGCGTGGATCGACGGCGTTGCTGATGCTGCAGTTTGCCCAACCCGGTTTTTTATGGTTGCTGCTGCTGGCGGTGCTACCCTGGTTTTGGCGCGGACAAACCGCAACCCTTCATGGCGGGCTGGGGCTGCTGCCGCGTGACCGGCTGTCGGAGTGGATTGATACGGGGTTGCGTCTGGCGGCGGTACTCACCTGTAGCTGTCTGGTCGTTGGCCTGGCGCGGCCGTACCTGCCGGGTGAAACCATCCGCCACAGCGGAGAAGGTGCCCGTATCGTGTTGTTGATGGATAGAAGCAGCAGCATGGGCGAGAATTTTTCCGGCCACTACCTGGAAGGCATGGCCCGCGAGTCCAAGGCAGTAGCGGCCCGGCGTTTTCTGGCCCAACTGGTGACCCGCCGCCCGCACGACCTGTTTGCCCTGCTGGATTTTTCCACTGCCCCACTGCTCGCCATGCCCATGACGGCCAACCCGGTCGCACTGCAGGCTGCCATCGCCGCCATCAGTGAACGGGGGCACGGCATCACCGCACTGGCACCGGCCCTGGCCATGGCTCTGGAATCGTTTGGTGACCGGGTGGAGGGCGGCAGCCGTATCGTACTGCTGGTATCAGATGGAGCCACCCGCATTGATCAGGACACCCGCGAACGGCTCAGGGCCGATTTTCAGACCCGACAGGCCAGCCTGTACTGGGTTTACCTGCGTACACCGCGCAGCAGCCGCCTGGGTACCCCGCCGCCCAATCCGGGCGAAAGCACCACGCCGGAATTTTTTCTGCATCGTTACTTTGAGGCACTGGGGGTGCCGTACCGGGCCTTTGAGGCCGATCATCCTGACGCGCTGGAAGCCGCCCTGACCGAGCTGGCTGCCGTCAAATCCTCACCCTGGCACTATACCGAAACCCGTCCGCGCCAGGAACTGGCCGGTCTGGCGTACGCCCTGGCGCTGGTGGCCGGTGCGGTGATGCTGGCAGGTGCCTGGGTAGAGCAACCCTGAGAGGCTGTACGGGAAACACCAGACTATCCCGCAAACCGACACCCGGACGCAGGTACTGCAGCGTCGCCTCCAGCAGCAACGAATAATCCGTTGCCACAGCCCCCTTCGGGAAATTCATGGATTTTGACGTCGAACCAGCCCAATGCGGAAACTGCCTTGTACGGATTTTTACCTTGGCTATCATCCACTTTGCGGTTGGACTTGAGTAGGCAGTAAAACACCTTACCGGCCCGGTGGATGTGTACCATCAACTGTCTGGTGGCGTACCAGGAATCCATCAGAACGGTTCGGAACGGCAGTTTTTTGCTGGCACTGACAGCGTCAAACAT
>CAIVXW010000047.1 GCA_903910005.1 uncultured Methylococcaceae bacterium | reverse complement strand
TCTGAAATCAGTTTGCAAACTTCTCCCCCACGGCATCCTGATGGTAAAAAGTCAGAATTGAAAAGCCTGGAGACTGCCGTGATTACCGGTATTCCGGTTTCTTGTTGCAGTAATGGTCAGGCTGCGTATGCAGGTTTAGCCAGAAAATTCCATGCGGTTTGAAATAACTTGACGAAAATTTGGAATACCAGAGATCAGTTCAGAAATAATCAACGCTCGGAGAATCATCCAATGATAAGAAAAATTTCCTCAATGTCCACCCTTGCCATTGGGCTATTCGCGGCTTCGACAGCGATGGCTCATGGTGAGAACCTCAAGCCTGACGACTTCGTCGGCATATCCTTCTGGCTTATATCAATGGCCCTGGTCGCCGCAACAGTTTTCTTCTTCATCGAGACGCAACGGGTTGCGGGAAAATGGAAGACATCGCTTCTGGTATCGGGGCTGGTCACTCTGGTGGCAGCCGTTCACTACTTTTACATGCGTGAAGTCTGGGTCTCGACCGGCGATACCCCAATCGTATTTCGGTACATCGACTGGCTGATTACCGTACCCCTGTTAATGATCGAGTTCTACCTTATACTCTCTGCGATCACCGAAGTGCGGGCAGGTATATTTTGGCGCCTAACCCTTGGTACCCTGGTAATGCTGGTAGGTGGTTTCCTGGGTGAAGCCGGGTATATCGCAGTATGGCCAGCATTCATCATTGGCATGGCTGGCTGGATCTACATCCTGTATGAAATTTTCGCCGGTGAAGCCGGTCAAGTGAATGCAACCCAGTCCCCCGAGTCTGTCAAATCAGCGTTTTCACTCATGCGCTGGATCGTAACCTTCGGCTGGGCCATCTACCCGGTAGGCTACGTAATCGGGTATCTGGTGGGCATTGATGCCAAGGAAAGCATGGCAGGACTCAATATCGCCTACAACCTTGCTGATGTACTGAACAAGATTGCCTTTGGCGTCATTATCTGGAATGTAGCCAGTCGGGAATCTGCAAAGCCCCAGCTTTACTGACGTATCCCTTGCTCAGACCGGCTGGCAATAACCGGCCAGCCGACACTGGCCCGGGAGACCGTTGAACGTGAAAAGCATAATAAATCCGATTTAATCGGCCACGTTAGTACAGCAGTTTTGAGAGGCTAATACAATGAACCAGCCGCTTGTCCGCCTCATCGAGGAAAGACTTCCTCCCCCCAATCACCCCCTTCACAAGGCAGCCTTCCACCATTTCTCTACATCCGGCAAGCAACTGCGCGGTCTGGCTGCACTCGACGCCTGTAAAGCTCTGCAGGTTGCCCGGAAACCGGCCTCCGCATGGGCTTGCAGTATCGAATTGTTACATAACGCATCCCTGATTCATGACGACCTGTGCGATGAGGATCCACTGCGGCGTGGCCACCCCACGGTGTGGAACCGATTTGGGCCAGGCATTGCCCTCTGCCTCGGAGACTGGTTGATCGCCTCTGCTTTTGCCAGTCTCGGCGAGGATTCGGTGGAACCGGCCAAGGCAGGGCGGTTATCTGCGGTACTCGCCAGATCCGTGGCTACCATGGCCGCAGGGCAAGTACTGGATGTGCATCGGGGGCCTTACCCCAACTGGCAGCAGTATCGGGTACTTGCAGCAGGCAAAACTGCTCCATTATTCAGTGCTCCGTTTGAGGGTGCTGCCATATTGGCGGGTCAGGAACATGCCCTCACCGGCATCAACCCATTTCTTGAAAGAATCGGTTTCGCCTACCAGATTGCCAACGACATCAACAATTTCACCCGGCAAAAGGGCAAGTCATCTGCAGGCTCCGATCTCCTGCACCGTCGTCCCAATGCCGTCGTTGTCTGCTTCCGCGAATCCCTGGTCAATGGAACGCTGCACCAGTTCGACACCTGGCTTGCCTCCGAGGATATCAGGGGAGCGGCTGAGTGGTCTGAGAGAATCTGTCAATCCGATGACATCCGACATGCACAGGAACGGCTACAGCATGAAATTATGGAGCGGGACATTCCGCTGGATCCGGCCAGCCAGTCGCTTCGCAGGGCCGTTGAGCCATTGCGCCGTTATCTGCTGGATCGCAGGGCCGATATCGGGAAGGCACCAGTCAATGGTGTGTCGTCCGGGTATCACGGCACTGAAAAGCCAACGTCATGGGACGGCATCATGGCCGCCGGGCCTCAACCATGCCTTTAAGTTCACCCCTTTCGATTGTCGTTGTCGGTGGTGGATTCGGCGGTATGGCTGCTGCCCTGCGCATGAGGGCACTCGGGCATCACGTCACCCTGACGGAACGGCTCGGTGCCCTGGGGGGGCGGGCACAGGTTTTTGAACGTGGCGGTTTCCGACATGATGCAGGCCCCACCGTCATCACGGCTCCCTTCCTGTTTGAAGAATTATTTGCCCTGTTTGGAGAGCAACTATCTGACGTGGTACGAATGGTGGCCCTTGATCCCTGGTACCGCTTTCACTTCAGCGACGGGCGTCAGTTTGATTATTGCGCTGACATGGTTGCAATGGAGCGGCAGATCGCCGCTTTCAATCCGGCTGACATACACGGTTATCAGTGCCTGCTGGAGGCGTCCCGAAAAATTTTCGAGGTAGGATTTGTTGAACTGGCTGACCGGCCCTTTCTACGCTTTAGGGACATGCTGGCGCAAACTCCGCAACTGATACGCCTTGGTTGCTACCGAACCGTATCCAGTATGGTTGAAAAATACATAAGGGATGCGTCGCTGCAGCGGGTATTCAGCATCCATCCCCTGCTGGTCGGAGGAAATCCCTTCTCGACTACCAGCATCTATACCCTTATTCATTTTCTCGAACGACACTGGGGTATTCACTTCTGTATGGGCGGAACCGGTCGTCTGGTGCAGGCGATGGCGGAACTGATGCACCGACAAGGTGTGAAGGTCATGCTCGGAACGGACGTGGAGTCCTTTGTACTGACCGGTAATCGGGTAACCGGGGTGCGAATTCAGTCAGGTGAAACCCTGTCGGCTGATCTCGTGATCTGCAATGCCGACCCGCCTACGGTTTACCGGGAAATGATGCCCAAGGCTGACACTGCCTCCCTGCGGAGCGGCAGACTCCTGCCGGAGTCACTCACCAATTATTCCATGGGCCTTTTTGTACTGTTCTTCGGAACCTCCTGTACCTATCCAGAGGTTGCCCATCACACCATATGGTTCGGTGACCGGTTTCGTACCCTTCTCCGCGATATCTTTGACCGTGGCGTACTGGCCGATGATTTCTCGCTCTATTTACACCGGCCCACCGCGACTGACCCGAGCTTTGCCCCGCACGGGTGTGACAGTTTTTATGTGCTGTGCCCGGTACCAAACCTCAGGGCGAATATAGACTGGGATCAGGAGGGTCCGCGTCTGCGTGACCGTATCGTCAGTGCCCTGTCCCGTACGGTGCTACCTGACCTCGAAAATACCATTCGGGAAGATTTCTGGATGGATCCGCGTGATTTCCGCGATCAATACCGGTCACGATTCGGAGCCGGTTTTTCCATCGCGCCGACTTTCTGGCAATCGGCCTGGTTTCGGTATCATAACCGCGACCCGGCGATCAATAATCTCTATTTTGTCGGTGCGGGTACTCATCCTGGAGCCGGCTTGCCGGGGGTTCTGTCCTCGGCCAAAGTGGTCGAGCGACTGGTCAGGCATCAGTTTGGCGCAACATGAACAGCGCAGCAGAAAACCGGATCGAACCCGAAGAAACCAGTATAGCGGTCATTGATGAGAAACTGCCTGTTAGCTACGGGCTGGACGATTCGCAGATACTGGCCAGATATGGCAAGACCTTTCGCTGGGCTCAACATTTTCTGCCGACGCATGCAGCGGCCAGTGCGGCCCGCCTGTATGCGTTTTGCAGGTATCTTGATGATGTCGCCGACAGCGGTATCACTGAAGGCAGGGAGCAACTGGTGGCCATCCAGGCCCGGCTTTCAGGTGAGGTACCCTTGCGGGACGTTCAGGTACTGGATAAATTCCAGCCGTGGGCCCGGTCGGCAGGAATACCGGAGACCGCCCTTGCCGATATGCTGGACGGTTTTCTGGGCGATCAACTGACGGTCGCTCTCGAAGATGAGGCCGATCTGATCCGTTATGCGTATCGGGTCGCCGGAACGGTCGGCCTGATGATGTGCCCGCTGCTTGGAGCCCGTGATCCTCGTGCCCGTGCCTTTGCGATCGACCTCGGTATTGCGATGCAACTGACCAACATTGCCCGCGATGTGCTGGAGGATGCACAAATGGGGCGGCGTTATTTGCCCGGTTCATGGTGCGGGCATGTGAAACCGGAGGAGATCGTGGCTGCCGCCGCAGCAAACAACCTGGAGCAGGTCAGACTGGATGTCAGTCAGGCGGTAGACCGACTGCTGCAACTGGCCGAGAAGTACTATGAATCAGGGATATCCGGTCTTCGCTTCCTGCCGGTTCGCAGCCACCTCGCCATCGCTGTTGCGGCGTTCGCCTATCGCGCCATCGGACATCGACTCAGGCACCGGGGTCTCTGTTGGTGGCGGGGGCGGGTTACCATAGGACTCCCGGGTAAGCTATGGCACTCGCTGGTCAGCTTGCAATCACTGGCCGTTCGTTTCACAGCAGAACCGGTTCATGATGCCGGGCGACATCTGCACCTGATTCCCCTCCCCGGATTCAATGACCACTCAAGAAACTGATTTATCGCAACGCCCGGGGTCAGCGGAGTATGTCGTGGTCGGCGCAGGCTGCGCCGGGCTTACCCTGGCCTGGCAACTCAGCCAGCAAACCCGCCATCCTGTCGTCATCGTGGATAACGGTGCCCCGCGTCCCGACCACTTTTTCGGATTCTGGGATCACGGGGCACCGGCACTGAGTCTGGCGCGTGATCTGGCTACCGCCCGCTGGAACCGCTGGTCAATCATCACCGACCAGGGGGTTGTTGTACAGAATTCCACCCGTTCGCCTTACACAGCCCTGTCGTCACAGGCTTACGAAACACGCCTGCTGCAGGGGCTCAAGGGCTGTTCCCGCATTCGTTTTGTGCAGGCTTCTGCCAATCAAGTGGCGTGTACCCCGGAGCTTTGCCGGGTAGATACCACAGAAGGTCGCATACATGGCGGACAGGTGTTTGACAGTCGACCCTTGCCCACGCCACCCGGTACCCTGTTGCAGCACTTCCTGGGCTGGCGGGTACAGTGCGAAGCACCGTGCTTCGAGCCAGAAACCGCCATCCTGATGGATTTCCGCGTCAGTCAGTCCCGCGGGATGCATTTCATCTATCTGCTGCCCTTTAGTCAGGACGAAGCTTTGGTGGAATCTACGGTTTTCTCTCCCGACCCGCTGCCGGAGTGCTGGTACGCTGACCAGATACGTGCTTACCTGAGCGAGTGGTACGGCATTCACTCATTCCGCACAGTCGCACGGGAGCAGGGTCAAATCCCCCTCCTGTACGCCTATGACCGGGATACGGGCCGGGGAACACCAGTCGGTGTCCGGGCCGGTGCGGTGCGTGTAAGCAGTGGTTACGCCTTCGCTCACATACTGACCCAGGCCGAGGCGGTGGCACTGGATGTGGCACGGCGCAGGCCGGTGACAGCACGCCCTTGCACGGGTTCGGTTGATCGCTGGATGGATCATGTCCTGTTACGGGTAATACGCCGGAATCCTCATTTGGCACCCCGCATATTTCAGGGTATGGCAGCCGCCCTCAGTGGCGATGAGATGGCCGACTTCATGAATGGTAACCATGGCTGGCGGCAGAGGTTACGCATCGTAGCCGCGATGCCAGCCTGGCCTTTTGTGAGGGCATGTCTGGCATGAGCGCGGGTGACCCGTGGGTTCCCCTTCTGTTTGTGATCATCGCCGGTATTCCGCACGGTGCCGCAGACGGTCTGGTTGCGCGACGGGTGGGTTTGGCGCGGGGATGGATCAGGGCACTGGCGTATTATGCCGGGTATCTGGCCAGTGTTTTGCTCGTGCTGCTCGCCTGGCAACTGGCTCCGGTACCGGGTCTGGCCATTTTCCTGATCCTCTCCTGGCTTCACTTTGGCCTGGGAGATGCCCGCCCCACCCGGCGTGCTTCGCTGGCCAATCAGGTTCTGGCCCATGGCGGACTGGTAGCCGTGGTCGTTCCCGTGGTTCATCCGGGGGCAGTGAGCGGTCTGTTTGAAATCCTGTCAGGATCCGGCAGTCACCGGGTCCTGGATGTACTGAGATGGGCGGGTTTTCCGATATGGTGTCTGGCAACATTGGCCTATCTGGTTCAGGACGGCCTGAAACCCTCCAGCGGTCCCTTCGAGGTACTGGTGCTGGCCGGGATCTGTTTGATGCTGCCACCCCTGTGGGCCTTTGCCATCTACTTCTGCCTGGTACACAGCGTGCGCCATTTCCGGCAACTTGCCATGCTATTCCGCGCCTCCCCGGAAGTGAAACACGGGTGGCGGGAAATCGCGATTCTATCGGCCCTGGCCTGGTTGATGATCGTGGCGGTTGCCCTTGGGTTTGAAACGCCGTTAACGCTGGATAATGCCTTTGTCAAAGCCACGTTCGTGGTGGTTGCCGCCCTTACCGTGCCGCACATGATCCTGATTGATGGTTTGCGGGCCATCGCGACCAAAACCATGCCCCGTTGAATCACCGGGTGGGTGATTCCTGAAAAATCCACCGTTCCGACCAGGGTGTCGAAACCCGTTCGTGTTCTCCGTCGAACACAAAAGTTATCCGCCAGTTCGCGTAGCCTTCTTAAGGACAGGCAGCGTGCAGGGATACGTTGGCAAAAGATTGGCGATGAAAATCCAGGATACCCCCATCGTACAGGCCAACGTCGTATTACTTGAGCAGGTTGCGGATATGATCCAGGGAGGCCTGGGCTCGCTCGCGGCGGGTTTCCTCTGACAGGGGGTTGCGGGCCGGCCATTCCAGTTCTTCCGGCGGGAGTTCTTCGAGAAACCGGCTGGGTTTGCAACTGACCGGCTGTCCCTGGCGGCGACGGTGGGTGCAATAACTCAGGGTAAGCTGGCTGCGTGCCCGGGTGATGCCGACGTAGGCCAGCCGACGTTCTTCCTCCAGGGCATTGTCATCCAGGCTGTTACGGTGCGGGAGAATGTCTTCTTCCATGCCCACCAGATAGACACAGGGAAATTCCAGCCCCTTGGCGGCGTGCAGCGTCATCAGGTGTACCCGGTCACCGGTATCATCGTCCTGATTGCGATCAAGCAGGTCCATCAGCATGATTTTGCTGACCACCTCATCCAGCGACAACGGGGTTCCGCCCTCGTTGTGGCCCAGTCGCCGCAGCCAGTCGGTCAGTTCCCTGACCTGGCCAATGCGGCGGCGGGCGGTTTCTTCGCTGCTGGCGTTCTCGCGTAGCCAGCCGGGATAGCCAATCTCCTCAATGAAGCGTTCCACAACGGCAAAGGTATCGCCGTTGCGGGCCTTTTGGCTGACGCTGTCGATGAGTTGGCAAAAATGATCCAGCCGGTGGGCAGCGGTGTCCGGCAGGATTTGCCGGAGTCCCAGTTCCTGGCTGGCGGCAAACAGGCTGACGTGGCGTTCCCTTGCATAGGCACCCAGCTTTTCCAGAGTGGTTGGGCCGATTTCGCGGCGTGGTACGTTGACGATACGCAGAAAGGCCGCATCGTCGGCCCGGTTCACCATCAGGCGCAGGTAGGCCAGGGTATCCCTGATTTCGGCGTAACCAAAAAAGGAGGGGCCGCCGGTGATGTAGTACGGAATGGAATGTTCACGCAGGGCTTTCTCGAACGGGCGTGACTGGTGATTGCTGCGGTAGAGGATGGCGTAATCCTGATGACGGGCACCGTGGCGGAAACGGTGATGTACGATGTCGGCAGCAATCTGGCGGGCTTCGGCCACGTCGTCGCGGTGAGTCAGAACCCGGATCGGATCGCCATAACCCAGGGCACTCCACAAGCGTTTTTCGAATACGTGCGGGTTGTTGGCGATCAGTTGGTTGGCCGCCTTGAGTATGCGGCCGGTGGAGCGATAATTCTGTTCGAGCTTGATGACCTTGAGCCGGGGAAAGTCCCGCTGCAGTTGGGCCAGATTTTCCGGCTGGGCTCCGCGCCAGGCGTAGATGGATTGATCGTCGTCTCCGACCACCGTGAACCGGCCTGATGCGCCCGCAAGACGTTTCAGTAACTGGTACTGGGTCTGGTTGGTATCCTGATATTCGTCGATCAGCAGATAACGGATGCGGTTTTTCCATTTTTCCAGGCTGGCCGACGCTGATTCAAACAAGCGAACCGGCAGCAGGATCAGGTCATCGAAATCGACGGCATTGCAGGCCTGCATCTGCCGGGCATAAGCCTGATACAACGTGGCGGCTTCCGGGTAAGCGTCCTCGCCGCAGACGGCCTGCTCCGGCGATATGGAAAGGTTTTTCCAGCGACTGATCCGGGCCGCGTACTCCCCGACCCGGTCAATATCCCACTCGGACAGGTGGTGTTTGATCAATTCCCGCAGCAGGGTGGTTTTGTCGTGTTCATCAAAGATGGAGAGCGACCGCCCGTATCCAAGCACCGCGTGTTCGCGCCGGAGTATCTCCAGCCCCAGCGAGTGAAAGGTGGAGACAGTCAGGCCGCGTAACTCCCCCGCGCTGACCAGCCGGGAAACCCGGCTTTTCATTTCACGGGCCGCCTTGTTGGTGAAGGTCAGGGCGGCAATGTGACGGGCCGGGGTTCCCTGCCGGATGAGCAGGGCTATTTTTTCGGTAATGACCCGGGTCTTGCCGCTACCGGCCCCGGCCAGTACCAGCAGCGGGGCATCCAGGGTACGGACAGCCGCCTGCTGGGGAGGATTGAGTGTTTCCATGCAAAACCGGAGAGGCTCAGTTGGCTGAGGTTCTGAATCCCCGCAGCGTGCCCTTGTAGCCTGATACGGTGGCGGTGAGGGTTTTGAACAGGAAATAGTTGGTACCGCTGAGGGTGTAACGGGGCGCGATGATGACATCGGCCCGGGCCTCGGTCACGGCATTGTAGGCCGCCGCCGATTTCAGTTCTTCATACGGGTTGAAATAAGGATTGCCGACCGGGGCACCGCCGTAAACGATGCCATCGGCCAGTTTGTTGGGAGCCCCCAGGGTGATCAAACCGAATAGCAGGATGCTGGAGGCCGAACCGGCTATTTTTTCACCCACGGCCACGTCGGCTTTCAGGTCTGAGGAAACCCGCCCGTGAAAGGGCTGACTGAACTGGCTGGTATTGAGACTGGTACAGCCCGCCAACAGGGCCAGGGATAAAACCGTCAGGATTTTCTGGGTCATGGTGTAGATGAAGCATGCAGGTTGAGGGAGGCGTATTTTAACGTGAATTCGGAAGAAGGCCACTGAGGCGGCACCGGGTTGTTTTTCAATCACGGAAAACACGGTCGGAGGGAGACCCGACCATTTGCCGATACGGGGCGGGTAAATACAGTGCCTGATGCAAAGCATCCAGGACGCCCCCTTGCCGGAGTGATTGAATGTTGCATGGGTCAAGTTTACCATGGACAGGCTGACCGCCAGGGTCAGCCATTCGGGAACGTACCCGCCTTCGGTTCGGTCGGATTGCGGTTCCGTTCCAGCCAGATCATCCGGTAAACGGTCAATCACGACCCGCTACTCCCTGCAACCCGATCCTGCACGGTACTGCCCTTGAATCTGTCCCGCCCCTTTATTTACCGTCCCGTCGCCACCACCCTGCTGATGACCGCCCTGCTGCTGGTGGGGCTGTTGGGGTATCGGTTTCTGCCGGTTTCGGCACTGCCCCAGGTGGATTATCCCGTCCTGCAGGTGGTGACCTTCCACCCGGGAGCCAGTGCCGATGTGATGGCAACAACCGTAACCGCCCCGCTGGAACGGCAACTGGGCCAACTACCCGGTTTGGCCGAACTGTCATCTACCAGTTCTGCCGGGGCGTCCGTCATCGTGTTGCGTTTCAATCCGGGCCTGGATCTGGGCGATGCCGAGCAGGATGTACAGGCCGCCATCGTTGCCGCCAGTACCCTGCTGCCGACTGATCTGGCGGTTCCTCCCGTGTACAACAAAGTCAATCCGGCCGATGCGCCCGTCCTGAGCCTGGCACTGGTCAGCCACGGTCAACCCCTGACAACCGCCCAGGTGCAGGCCGATACCCGGTTGGTGCCGAAGCTCTCCCGCGTGCCCGGTGTGGGTCTGGTGAAATTGAGCGGCGGACAGAAACCAGCCATCCGGGTCAGGGCCAACCCGGGGGTACTGGCGGCGTATCGGCTCAGTCTGGAGGATTTACGCAGCACCCTGGTCGCAGCCAGCGTCAATCAGCCCAAGGGAACGGTGGAAACCGCGACCCGTACGGCTACACTCAATGCCAATAGCCAGTTGCAAACGGCTGAGGCCTATCGGCGTGTCGTGGTGGCCTGGCGGAACGGTAGCCCCATCCGTCTGGCAGATGTGGCCACCGTGCTGGACGATGTTGAAAATACCGACCTGGCAGCCTGGGCCAATGATTCCAGAGCCCTGCTGATTGATGTGCAGCGTCAACCCGGCAGTAACGTGATTGATGTGGTGGATCGGATTCAGCGGCTGCTGCCGGAACTGCGGGCCGAGCTGCCAGCCTCGTTCGAGTTGCTGACCCTGACCGACCGAACCGATTCGATCCGGGCCGCCATCCGCGCCGTGCAAACCGAGTTGCTGTTGGCGATTGTTCTGGTCATTGGCGTGATTTTCCTGTTTTTGCGTAATTTCAGGGCAACGGTGATTCCGGTGGTGGTGGTGCCGTTGTCTCTGGTCGGTACCTTTGCCGTGATGTACCTGGCCGGATTCAGCCTGAACAACCTGACTCTCATGGCCTTGACGGTCGCTACCGGGTTTGTGGTGGACGATGCCATTGTGGTGATCGAAAACATTGCCCGCCACATTGAGCGGGGTGAATCGCCCCTGCAAGCCGCCCTGCGTGGTGCCCGCCAGATCGGATTTACCATTGTGTCGCTGACCTTTTCGCTGGTCGCGGTGCTGATCCCCTTCCTGTTCATGGGCGATGTGGTGGGGCAGTTGTTTCGGGAATTTGCCGTGACCCTGGCCGTGGCCATTCTCATCTCGGCCGTGATTTCATTAACCCTGACACCCATGATGTGTGCCCGGTTGCTGGGAAACAACGGCACGATCCGCCCCAATCGGCTGCTGGATGCGGTCATCCGTGTCTATGCCCACCAGCTTGACCGGGCACTCAGCCATCGTCGCCTGACCCTGTCGCTGGCGGCACTGACCCTGCTTTTGACCGGACTGGCGTATGTGTGGATACCCAAGGGGTTTTTTCCGGTACAGGATACCGGGCTGATCCAGGTCACTGTCACGGCCCCGGCCGGGCTGTCGTTTGATGCCATGAGCCAGCGACAACAGGCGGTGGCGGCTGCGATTCTGCAGGATCCGGCGGTCGCCAGCGTCACCGCATTCGTGGGAGTGGATGGGGTGAATGAAACCCTGAACCAGGCCCGGATGCAGCTAACGCTCAAACCGCATGCAGAACGCAACCAGCCGCTGGTACGCGTCCAGTCACGCCTGCAACAATCGCTGGCAGACCGCTATCCAGACCTCCGCACTGATTTGCAGCCGGTTTCAGATCTGACTCTGGACACCCGTCTGAGTCGGGCTGGCTACCGCTTTACCCTGACGGCAGCCGATCCGGATGAGCTGAGTGTGTGGAGCCGGAACTTGCTGGAACAACTGGAAGCCCGCCCCGAGCTGCGGGATGTGGCCACTGATCTCGACAACGGTGGACGACAGGCCTGGATTGAGCTGGATCGGGTCGCCGCCGCCCGGCTGGGGGTGTCAGTCGCGGCCATCAACAATGCGCTTTATGATGCCTACGGCCAACGCCTGATTGCCACCCTCTACACCCCGTCGGGCCAGTCACGGGTAGTGCTGGAGGCCGGCATCCACAGTCAGGTCAGTGGGCCTGAGGTGCTGGCCGGTTTGCGTATTCCTTCCAGTCAGGGGAATGCGGTGCCGCTCAGTAGCATGGCTCGGGTATCCGAACGTCAGGGCATTCAGGCCATACACCGTCTGGCCCAGTTTCCGACCGTCAGTCTGTCATTCAATCCGGCCCCTGGCCATACCCTGGAGCAGGCAATGGCACTCATCGAACACATTCGGGCCGCCATCAATATGCCGCTCTCGGTGCGTGGCGAGTTTCAGGGTACCGCCCTCGCCTTCCGTGAATCCCAGGCCAACACCCTCTGGCTGATCCTGGCCGCCATCATCACGGTTTATATCGTGCTGGGCGTGTTATATGAGAGCTTCATTCATCCCCTTACCATCCTGTCGACGCTGCCCTCAGCCGGGCTGGGTGCCCTGCTGGCCTTGCACCTGGCCGACACCGAATTGGGAATTGTGGCGGTCATTGGTTTGGTTTTGCTGATCGGGATTGTCAAGAAAAACGCCATCATGCTGATTGATTTTGCCCTGGAGGCGGAACGTCATCAGGGTCAATCGCCGCTTGCTGCCATTCGTTCGGCCTGTCTGGTACGCTTCCGCCCCATTCTGATGACCACCCTGGCGGCTCTGCTGGGAGCCCTGCCGCTGATGCTGGGTAGTGGCGTCGGCTCTGAATTACGTCACCCGTTAGGGTTGACTCTGGTGGGGGGATTGCTGCTGAGTCAGTGGCTTACCCTGTTCACCACCCCGGTCATTTACCTGGCATTCAGCGGTTTCAACCGCCCTCGTGATCAGGCAACAGCCCCTGGCTCGGTTTGAGTCCGGGAATGCCAACATCCTGGATGCGTGCCGCCCACTCACCGTCCTCGTAATGGGGCAGTTTGCCTTCCTGTCGCCACAACCGGAATGCCAGAGCCGATGTCAGCACCCGGATGGGGTAGTCCCTTGGCAGATTCTTCAGATAGGGCTGGATGGTGATGAAATCCTTGGCACGGTATTGGTTCATGATCGACAACAAACCGCCGTTGCGGGGGCCAATGTTATAGGCCAGTAGCCCCAGAAACAGGTCGCCGCCCATTTCCCCGAGGTAATGCCGTAGGGTGGCGGCTGCCAGCCAGGCGTTATGACGCTGGTTGAACCTGTCCAGTTGTGGCACTTTAAGCTGTCTTCTGACCAGATCAATTGCCATTCGGGGGGGAGAGGTGATCTGAAACAATCCGTAGCCACCATCCTTGCTGTCCCTCGGATTGAAGGAAGATTCGGCGGCTCCCATGCCGATCATGACCTCTGGATCAACTTCAAGGGTTTGGGCCACTTCCCGAACCGTAGGCCAGTACACCAGGGCACGATCCAGCACCCGTCGGGTTGCATCCAGATCAGAGCGGCGATAAGCGGCAAACACCTGGTGAGCCAGGGTGGTGCGCTCGGCTTCCCGCATGCCACCGATCAAGGTTTTGAGGCTGGCCATCTGCATGCGAAAAGCGTCCTGACCGGCATAGCCGGCAGCAACGGCGGCGATGGTTGTAGCGACGATGCAGGGCAGATAGAATGAACGCTGACACAGTTTCCGGCGCAGCGATAACCAGCTACGCAGAATGAGCGAGGCAGAAAGAATCAGGGCCAGTACGGTACCGGCAAAGGGCAGGAGATGTGTTTCGGTGTCGCCCTGGGTAAACCAGGAGGCTGAGTAACCCAGAAGGGCCACCACCATGACCCAGCCCGCTCCGAGCAAGGCCAAAACCTCAGCCAGATACAGCGCGATTCTCTGGTGTAACGGCAGGTATCCGGAGTTGGCAGCGGCTTTGGTTCTGGCACCTTTGCTTTTGTTGCGGGACGTCCCGGCAGATGTCCGGGCCGCCATCAGGAATTCCTCGCAGGCAGGTATGGCATGAGTGAAATCAATGGTCTGGCTTCGGCTGAATGGGGTGCCCATTCTTGGTGTTCAAACGGTTGGCGTCAAGGGGAACTGGCGTGGAGTACCCGGCACCGGTGCTGCCTGGGCAAATATACGCCGCCCCGGCTTAACGCGAGCCACATTAGTTGTTATCCTTACCCTCCGCTCAAGAATTTTCAGGTTTCAAGCCATGTCTTTGTATTGCCTTGTGTATATCAGTCTGGCCATACGCAAGATGTCCGATGCCGAATTGTCGGAATTGCTGGCCACCTGCCGCAAAAATAACCGCAAGCTCGAAGTAACGGGTCTGTTGCTGTACCGCGATGGTTTTTTCATCCAGGCCCTGGAGGGCGAAAAGCAGGTACTCGACAACCTGTTTGACCGGATACGCTGCGATCAGCGGCATTCGGACGTCCTGTTGATTTACCGGGAACCCATAGAGGAACGGGCTTTCGGTGAATGGTCGATGGGATTCAAGTCATTCGACTACACACTGCTGCACACGCTGGATGGCTTTAGTGATTTTCTGAGCCAGCCCTCGCCGGACTTCTTCGTCAAAAACCCGGGCAAGGCCAAATCCCTCTTGTATACCTTCAGGACGCGCCATCCCCTGGCCAACCTGGGTCCAGGCAGCATGGACGTGTCGGGTCGGACACTCCCTGAACTGCACGTGCAGGCCAATTGAATCCCCCCCCTGCCCTGCCGTTGCCCCTGGGGCTTTACATCCATTTACCCTGGTGCATACGGAAGTGTCCCTACTGCGATTTCAATTCGCACCATAGCCCGGCGGTTTTGCCTGAGCAGGCTTACCTGTCGGCCTTGCTGGCAGAACTGGCCCGCTACGAAGCGGCGTATTCGTACCGACCGCTGGAGAGTATCTTTTTCGGGGGCGGGACACCCAGCCTGTTCAGTGCCGGGTTCGTCCAGCAAGTGCTGGACACGGTAGCAGGACGCTGGAATCTGGCGGGGGACATTGAGATTACGCTGGAAGCCAACCCGGGGACGGTGGAGGCGGGCAAATTTTTGGGGTTTCGCCAGGCAGGCGTTAACCGGTTATCCATTGGCATTCAGAGTTTCGATGCAATCAGCCTGGTACGACTCGGGCGTATCCACGGTCGTGAGCAGGCTCTGAGTGCCGTTGATACCGCCATATCAGCAGGCTTTTCCAATTTCAATCTTGATCTGATGTTCGGATTGCCCGGACAAAGCCTGAGGCAGGGACTGGCCGACCTCGATACCGCCCTGTCATTGTCACCGCCACACCTGTCGTGGTACCAACTGACTCTCGAACCCAATACCCTGTTCCACAAATATCCGCCGCAACTCCCTGAAGACGAGGCGATCTGGTTTTTGCAACAAGACGGGCTGGCGCGACTGGCGCAGGCCGGCTATGAGCAATACGAGGTATCGGCCCATGCCCGTGACGGTTTTCGCAGCCGTCACAATCTGAATTACTGGCAGTTCGGCGACTACATCGGCATTGGGGCCGGTGCACACGGGAAATTGACCGATCCGGCTACCGGTATCATTACCCGCACCCGAACCATCCGTCACCCCGAGCATTACCTTGCCTGCAGCGAGCAGCAACCGGAGCGGCTGATCCAGACTGAAGAGGTTCCGGTCGCCCAGCGCACTGCAGAATTTCTCATGAACCACCTGCGCCTGCGCCAGGGGTTTGATCTGAACCGCTACCAGGCGCGGACGGGATTGCCCGAATCAATGCTGGAACCCGGCCTGGCCGCCTGTATTGCCAATGGGCTGCTGGAGCGTGAAGGTTCCGGCATTCGTTGCACTTCGCGGGGCTGGAACTTTCTCGATGACGTCCTGCAACGGTTTTTGTAAGGTGCCCGGGCTATCCGGACTCGGGTGCTATTCCGAATCCCGTCCCTTAGCCGAATCGCCCGGTAATATAATCTTCCGTTAATTGATGCCGCGGATTGGTAAATACCTGAGCCGTATCACCCACTTCAATCAACCGACCCAGATGAAAATAGGCCGTGCGCTGGGATACCCGGGCTGCCTGCTGCATCGAATGGGTCACAATGGCGATGGTGTAATGCACTCTGAGGTCGTCTATCAATTGCTCAATTTTTGCCGTAGCAATGGGATCCAGGGCAGAACAGGGTTCATCCATGAGAATGACTTCCGGGTTGACCGCAATGGTTCTGGCAATACAGAGACGCTGTTGCTGTCCGCCTGACAGGCTGGTACCCGGCTGAGTTAGCCGATCTTTGACTTCGTCCCATAAACCGGCGCGTCGCAGG
>CAIVXW010000046.1 GCA_903910005.1 uncultured Methylococcaceae bacterium | reverse complement strand
TTGATGCTGCCGATTGAGGCCACACTGCTGCTGGTCGACTGCAATCCGATCCCGTAGAACACCAGACGCGAATCCAGAGCCTCAATCGGCATGACGTAGGTTCCGGCCCACACTTCCAGGTTGTCATAGTTTTCCGGGGCGGTCTGGTATTGCAACGACACGCTGTGAAAACGTTGCCAGAGGTTGTCGTAACGCAAACTGCCCACCAGCCGCAGTCGCTCGGTGTTGATGCTGTTGCGGGCGTTGACCTCAACCCCGCCATGCAGCGGCAATTTGTCGTCGACTTCCAGATCCACTTCCACCGTGCCCGGCGTACGTCCGGCCCGCATGACCGGGGTAATGGTGCGATCAGGGCTCTCCCCGGCCACCTTGGCCAACTGGGTCTGGGCCTCACCGGTATTGAGTACGGAGCCTTCGGCCAGAGCCGGTACCCCGGCCTTGATGCGACCCGGTACGAAATAGCGTGCCCCGGTTACCTTGAGCCGATCCACGGTACCTTCGTTGATGAGCAGAAATACCACACCGGCGTCCACATCCTGTTCAGGGATATCCACGGTCGCCGCTGAATAACCGGCAGCGTGATACAGCTTCTCCAGGGCACTGCGTGCCTGCTCTACGTCGCTGATTGAGCGATTCGGTCCCAGAAACGGGTAGACGGTTTTCTCCAGGGTACGATGATCGACTCGGGAACTGCCTTCGATCCGGTACTCCATAATGTCAAAACGGGCGGTATCTTCAGCGGGAGCCGCCTCGTCTGCAGGCTGCCCGGCCGCTGCCACCGTCGCCACACTGAGCGAAAAGGCCAGCAGGGATGAACGCAACAAAAATCCGGATTTCAGGGTACGCAACATGATGAAATACTTTCAGGGTTTTACGGTGAGGACGGAGGTTGAAACGATCACACCCACGGAATCACAGACCTGGGGTTTCCGGGCCGATGGTTTAAGGCAAATTCGCAACACACCCTGCTCGGTCACCTGGGATGGAGCAGGCTGCCAGAGCCACTGCCCCGCACCTGCCGACACGCGGGCAATCAGGTCGAAGGGCCGCCCCTCACGGGAAAACAGGATGCGGGCCTCGGTGTTGGGCTTGATGTCCCGTAACTGCCAGACAAAGGATCGGGCCTGTCCGGCTTGCCAGAGTACCGGCGCGTCCAGGGTCACACCGGCCCCGGTCGCTGCTGCGGTAAACTCAACCGTGTCAACCGACTGCCCGGCGGCATTGCTGGCCCTCAATTCAAATTGATAACGGCCCGGTTTGGGCAAACTGACCGCAGCCAGTTTATTGTCAAAATTGCCGATGGCGACCGTCACCGGCCCACCCGTCTGACGCCAGCGATAGGCGATGGGCCCGCTACCCCCGCTGGCACTGCCGTCGAGCACCAGCGGTTTTCCGATTGCTACGGACTGATCGGCACCGGCAGCAGCCAGGGCCGGAACCTGCGTCCGGCCGGTCTCGGCATACAGGGTGACCGTATCACTGGCCTGACCCGTGCCGTCAGATACGGTCAGGCGAAATGTGTATACACCGGGTTTGGGCAGACGCAAGGCGGGGGTGGCATTCGTCACTGCCTTGAGCGTAACGGTCGGTCCCGCCACCTGTTCCCATAGATAACTCAGGGCATTCGGGGCAGCATCGGGGTCATAACTGGCCGTTCCGTCCAGCCGGGCCTGGTTACCCAGTCCGAGCAGCACGGTCTGATCCGCACCGGCACTGGCCACAGGGAGGGTGTTGGGAGCAGAACGAACCACATTGACAGTCACCATGTCCCTGGCGATGGCCAGTCCATCACTGACCGTCAGTTCAAACTGGTAAATACCCTCACGGGCAGGAACAAAGCGGGGAGTGGCACTCGTTGCATCTTCGAGAATTGCGGTGGCACCACGCACCTGTCGCCAGGCATAGGTCAAGGCAGCCGGTCGATTGTCCGGATCACGGCTGGCTGAAGCGTCCAGGCTTACCGGTAACGACAACACGCCCTGTTGATTGGCACCGGCGTCGGCCAGCGGAGCCTGATTATTGGCGGCATCGTCCACCTGAATGGTCACAGCGTCAACCGAACTGGCCACGCCGTCATTGACCGTCAACTGGAACACGTACACGCCCGGTTCGACGGCGGTGAATAGCGGAGTGGCTGCGGTTGGGTCGCTCAAATCAACCGGCGCACCGGACACCTGGCTCCAGGCGTAGGTCAGCGGTAGCGGACCCTGGTCGGCATCCTGACTGGCACCAGCGTCCAGCGTTACCACGCTGCCAGCCAGCACGGCGCGATCAGCACCGGCCCGGGCCAACGGCGGCTGATTGGTCGAGGCATCGCTGACCGTGATGCGAACCTCGTCCTCGCCCGAAGCCGCCCCGTCGCTGACGGTCAGCCTGAAAGTGAATACCCCGGGGCTATCCGCCCTGAAACTGGCTGAAGCAGTATCCGCCCCGCTCAAAGTCACGGAAGTACCATCAATCTGTTTCCAGCGGAAAGTCAGTGTGCCGGGACCGTTATCGGGATCATTGCTGGCAAAACCGCTGAGGGAGACGGTGGAACCCTGACCGACGACACGATCCTCACCGGCCTGAGCCACCGGCGGCAGGTTGCCACTACCGGCAGCGAAGCTTAATTTCCCGTCCGTTCCCAGCAACCAGAACCCTAACCGGGTTACTATCCCGGTTTCCTCTCCGGTCTGATTGTTGATATGAAAAAACGGCAGCGGCTCGCCCGGTTTGCCGGTGGTATTGCCACCCACCAGACCGCCCATCGATTCGCCCCAGGTACCTTCGTCGAAATAGCCCGCTTCACCGCTCTGAAACACGCCGGACAGGTTTTCGGCGATTTCACGGGCATTACCGGTAAACGGCTCGGGGTTAAGGGCACCGATGTAGGATGAGAGAATCTGCTTGCTGCCATCCAGTGCATTGAAGCCGGAATCAAAAATGCTCTCGCCACCACTGGAGGTGGCCAGATAGCCCCAGGATTCGAGATTGGAGAAATCTTCCAGCAACGGATAGGTTGCGGCGATGTTGTAAACCAGCCCGGACACCCCCTTGAAGTCGGCAAAACCGGCATCGCTGGCCAGATCAACGCTGAGGGCGGGGTTGGTCAGGAAATCAGCCAGATTGACGCCCAAATCCCGGTAATAGGAGCGACTGGACGCCGGATCATACACCGAAAGGAATAATTCGCCCGGTGTGCCGTAGGTTCCGCTGTCTATCAGCGCGAAAGCCGAACCCGAACCCGATAACAGGGTAGCCAGTAGCCATTTATTGAAAGCCGATCTCATGATACAGACCCTTCAGTGAATATCTGGAAGCCGCAACCAGGCCGGATGCTAACCGGAATTTGTTACAGGGGGCGTCTTCAAAATGAAAAAGCCAGCACTCCCGTCAAGGAGTGCTGGCGTATCGCCCGTGTCAGGGCGGCAGGTTCGTCCGTGCCTTAGAGCGGGCTGACCTTGCCCGGATCAACCAGCGGAACCCGGCAGTTGTCCAGAACCACCTTGCCCGG
>CAIVXW010000045.1 GCA_903910005.1 uncultured Methylococcaceae bacterium | reverse complement strand
TACAGGAATCTGGAGCGGGAAACGAGACTCGAACTCGCGACCCCAACCTTGGCAAGGTTGTGCTCTACCAACTGAGCTATTCCCGCATGTCTTTGAAGTGGTGCATTATAGGGATGTCTCCGTTTTTCGTCAACTGATCGCCTTCATTTTTTAACACCGGCATGGCAACCCGGAGGTAGAGGATCATGGACCACAGGGTCAGGATGGCGGCAACCAGCAGGAGAACCTGTCCCGGCGTTTTCAGGGGTTGCATCGCCTGATCCAGACTCATCAGCAGGATGATGATGGCCGTGATCTGCACGGTTGTTTTCCATTTGCCCAGGCTGGAAACCTCCACTTTGCCGCGCTGGCCGATTTGCGCCATCCATTCCCTGAGCGAGGTGATGGTGATTTCACGACCGATGATGATGGCGGATGAAATAGCCACATAGGGGGTGGGATCGGCCTGTACGATCAGCACCAGGGCAACACATACCATCAGTTTGTCAGCGACCGGATCCAGAAAGGCACCGAAGCGGGTGGTTTGGTTCAGGCGACGGGCCAGGTAGCCGTCCAGCCAGTCGGTAATGCCTGCGATCGAGAAAATAACGGCGCACAGAATGTGCGTCCAGGCCCAGGGCAGGTAAAAAATGGCGACCATGACCGGTATCAGGGCGATGCGCATGAGGGTCAGCCAGGTTGGAAGATTCAGTTCCATGGTGAGTGTTCCCTATCGTGGAAAGTGTCGTGGATACGTTGTGCCAGTTGCAAACTGATCCCCTCGACCCGGGCGAGGGCTTCTACACTGGCACGGCTGATTTCCCTGAGTCCGCCAAACTGCCTCATCAACTGTTGGCGACGTTTCGGTCCGAGCCCCGGAATGTCTTCCAGAGCCGATTTTTGTCGGGCCTTGGCACGGCGTTGCCGGTGCCCGGTGATGGCAAAGCGGTGTGCTTCATCACGCAGATGCTGGATCAACAGCAGGGCTCCTGAGTGAGCCGGCAGAATGACCGGATTGTCCGCCCCGGCTGGATACAGGCATTCCTGCCCCGGTTTTCGATCCGGCCCCTTGGCGACGCCGATGATGCGGACAGATGCCATTTCCAGTTCGTTCAGTGCCTGCTGCACCGCCTGAACCTGCCCCTTGCCACCGTCGATGAACAGAATGTCGGGAGCCTCGATTTCGCCATCCCGTATGCGTCGGTAACGCCGGGTGGCCGCCTGAGCCAGGGCTGCATAATCGTCGCCGGGTACTATACCCTCTATATTGAAACGACGGTACGCCGATTTAAGCGGCCCCTCGTGGTCAAATACCACGCAGGAAGCCACGGTCAGCTCGCCCTGGGTATGGCTGATGTCGAAGCACTCAATCCGTCCGGGCGGTGTGGGCAAACCGAAAGCCTGGCCCAGTGCCAGAAAGCGTCCCAGTATATCCTGACGGCTGGCCATTCGGGTCTGGAGGGCGGTTTCAGCATTGGTAAGAGCCAGTTGTACCCGCCGCATCCGTTCACCCCGCACCCGGGCCGAGACCCTGACGGCATGGCCCGCCTGCTGCGACAAGGCGGCTTCCATCAGGGCGGTCTCCCTGAGCGTATGGCTGAGAATCACTTCACGGGGAACGGGTTTGCCCACATAGTACTGCGGGATGAAGGCTGCCAGAATGGCCGACGCATCCATTGCCTCGGGCAGATGGGGAAAATAGGCTCGGTCACCGATTTGCAACCCGCCCCGAATAACCAATACCTGCACACAGGCCAGGCTACCATTCTGACTACAGGCCATGACATCCAGATCACCGTCTTCGCCGTGTACGGCCTGTCGTTCCAGCATGGCCCTCAGGGTGGCAATCTGGTCGCGGCAGATCGCGGCCCGTTCAAATTGCAACTGGCGTGAGGCGGCTTCCATACGCTCGATCCATCGGTCAATCAGCTTGTTACCCTTGCCCTCCAGAAACAGCAGGGTATCGGCCACATCCTCGGCGTAAGCCTCCGGTGTAATCAATCCCACGCACGGGCCACTGCAGCGTTCAATCTGGTACTGCAAACAGGGCCGACTCCGATGCAGGAAGAATGAGTCCTGACATTGCCGAACCGGAAAGATGCCCTGCAGCAGGCGCAGGGTCTCCCGAACCGCACTGGCACCGGGGTACGGCCCGAAATACCGCCCTTGCCGGTTTTTGGCTCCCCGGTGAAATGCCAGTCGCGGAAAAGGCTGGTGGGTGGACACGTAGATATAGGGATAACTCTTGTCATCACGCAGGCTGATGTTATACCGGGGCCGATGTTGCTTGATGAGTTGGCTTTCCAGCAACAGGGCTTCGCCTTCGGTGTGGGTTACGGTGACGCTGATGTTGTGGATACGGGCAACCATGGCCTGTTGTTTGGGCGTCGTTTCCCGGCCCGAAAAGTAGCTGGCCACCCGCTTGCGGAGGTTTTTGGCCTTGCCGACATAGATGACGGTGCCGGTTTCATCCAGCATGCGGTAAACGCCCGGCTTTTGTGTCAGGGTTTCGACAAAAGCCCTGGCATCGAACCGGGCGACGGGTGTTGGTTGAGTCATGCGTCCCCCGGCAGCGGCTAACGGCGTAGCTGTCCTTCCCAGCGGGACAGCAACGTGGTGGCGATACCATTGCCCAGCACGTTGGTGGCTGAGCGTCCCATGTCCAGGAACTGATCAATCGGTAACAGCAGCAACAGGCCGCTTTCCGGTATGCCAAACAAACCGAGGGCACCGGCAATCACCACCAGAGAGGCTCGGGGAATGCCGGCGATGCCCTTGCTGGTCACCATGAGAACCAGCAGCAGGGTCAGTTGCCGGGTCAGGGATAATTCGATGCCGTGAGCCTGGGCCACGAACAGGGCGGCGAAGGTCATGTACATCATGGAGCCGTCCAGGTTAAAGGAATACCCCAGCGGCAGGACAAAACTGACGATGCGGTTGGGGCAGCCAAACCGCTCCAGTTCCTGCAGGGTGCGGGGAAAGGCGGCCTCACTGCTGGCGGTGCTGAAAGCCAGCAGAAACGGCCCCCGCAACCGGGCAATCAGGATTTTTAGCCGGTTTCCCACAACCAGCCAGCCCAGCCCCAGCAGCAGTGTCCAGAGCAGCAGCAGGGCAAAATAAAATTCGACGATAAACCAGCCATAGGTTGACAGGATGCCAAACCCCTTGCGTGCTATCAGGGCGGTGGTGGAACCAAACACGGCCAGGGGAGCGGCCAGCATGACATAAGCCGTGAGCTTGAGCATGACATGACCCACCGAATCCAGGGCGGCGATGATGGGAGCCCCCTTGTCGCCGGTACTGGCGGCAGCAATCCCGAACAGGATCGAAAATACCACGATCTGCAGGATTTCGTTGTTCGCCATCGCTTCCACTATATTGCGTGGTATCAGATGGTGCAGAAAATCCTCCAGCCGGAAACCGGGCGCGGGCAGGGTCAGGGAGGCATCGGATGACGGCACCGGAAGTTGCAGGTGAATACCGGGCTGAAACAGGTTGACCAGCAGCAGGCCCAGCAACAGGGAGACCAGGCTGGCCACCATGAAATAAAGCAGGGCCTTGATGCCCAGGCGACCGATGGCAGAAACGTCCCCCAGTTTGGCAATTCCAACCACCAGGGTGGAAAACACCAGCGGGGCGATGATGAGCTTGATGAGTCGCATGAACAGATCACTCAGCAACGACACCGAGTCGGCATAATCCGCCAGCCGGGCCGGATCACTGACGCCGTAGTGCAACAGACCTCCCGCCCCCAGTCCCAGCAGCATGCCGATCAGAATGGTCAGGGTCAGGGTATGGCGCGTACCGGTTGGCGCGGTCATTGCCGTCATTCTGCCGCCTCACGCCGGGCTTCCAGTGTCTCCCAGCGCAGATAGGCCGTTTCCAGTGTTTGCTGTTTTTGCTCCAGTTCGAGTTGGGTTTGGGTGATGAGATCACGCGCTTGCTGATAGAAGGCCGGGGTATTGAGCCGGGTTTGCAGCCCATTGATTTCGGCTTCCATCGCCTCGATCTGGCCCGGCAGTTCATCCAGTTCACGTTGTTCACGGAAACTCAGGCGGCGGGGTTTGTCCCGGGCCGGTTTGGCGGGCGGCGTCACCGGCTTGACGACCGGTGGCTTGTCTGCCGGTTTTTCAACCGGTCGACGTTGCCTCAGCCAGTCATCATAGCCCCCCACGTACTCGTTGACGCAGCCATTGCCCTCAAATACCAGGGTACTGGTCACCAGATTGTTCAGAAAGGCCCGGTCGTGACTGACCAGCAACACCGTGCCGCTGTAGTCGGCCAGTAATTCTTCCAGCAGATCCAGGGTGTCGGCATCAAGATCATTGGTGGGTTCGTCCAGTATCAGCAAATTGGCCGGCTGGGTGAACAAACGGGCCAGCAACAAGCGGTTGCGTTCTCCACCCGAGAGGGATTTGACCGGTTGCCGTGCCCTGTCCGGCGAGAACAGGAAATCACGCAAATAGCCAATGACGTGCGTGTTGTGTCCGTTGATGGTGACCCGGTCACTGCCACCTGCCACGTTGTCGATAACCGAGGCGTTTTCATCCAGCAGCGAACGGTATTGATCAAAATAAGCGACCTTGAGATGGGTACCGCGCCGAATCTGGCCCCGGGTAGGTTCAAGTTCTCCCAGCAAGAGACGGATCAGGGTAGTTTTGCCGCAGCCGTTGGGCCCGATGATGCCCACCTTGTCGCCGCGCAGGATCACGCTGGACAATGCCTGAATGACCGGCTTGCCTTCGTACTCAAACCCGACATCCCGCGCTTCAAACACCAGTTTGCCGGATTTTTCCGCCTGCTGGATCAGCAGATTGGCCTGCCCCATGCGGTCGCGCCGGTCGGCATGTTCCCGCCGCATGTCAACCAGACGCCGTACCCGGCCCATGTTGCGGGTTCGACGGGCTTTTATGCCCTGGCGGATCCAGGTTTCTTCCTGGGCCAGTCGCTTGTCGAATTCAGCCTGTTGCCGGGCTTCCGCCTCCAGCAATTCGTCCTTGCGTTGCAGGTAGGTGGCATAATCACCGGGAAAATCAGTCAGCTTGCCCCGATCCAGTTCAATGATGCGGGTAGCCAGTTTCTGCAGAAACAGGCGGTCATGGGTGATGAATATGAGGCTGCCGCTCCAACCCGACAAAAAAGTTTCCAGCCAGAGTATGGCGTCGATATCGAGATGGTTGGTAGGTTCGTCCAGCAGCAGTACATCCGGGTCATTGATGAGGGCCCGGGCCAGCAGAACCCGGCGTTTGAGACCGCCCGACAGATCGGCAATGTCGCGCTCGGCAGGAAGTTCCAGGCGGGTAAGCAGGTTTGTCACCTGCTGCTCCAGCCCCCAGCATCCCAGGGTTTCGATCCGGTGCTGACAGGATTCCAGTTCAGCCATGAGGGCCTGATCCGCCCCCGCCAGAGCCGTCTGTTGCGACAACTGGTGAAAACGCCGGATCAGGTGGCCGGCTTCGCCCAGTCCCTCAGCCACCACGTCGAATACGCTACCGCAGGTGCCCAGCGGAACCTCCTGATCCAGTCGGGAAACCCTGAGTCCATCCGCCCGGACGACCTCGCCCTCATCGGCGGTAATCAGACCGGCTACCAGCTTGAGCAGGGTCGATTTTCCGGTTCCGTTGCGGCCCACCAGGCACACCCGTTCGCCCTTTTCCAGGGAAAAACTGATGCCGTCGAGCAGCGGAAACCCATAACCGAGATGGATGTTGCGAAAAACGATGAGGGACATGATCTGATGATTGTGATTGTGAAAGGCGTGCCATTCTACGCTATAGTGTGCCCCTCCAAAAACACCGTGACCCATCAAAACTTTCCTGATTCAACCGGAGTGTCTTCATTCATGCACCTTCAGCCATCCATCCCTTCGACTGCATCCGACCTGACTTCAGCCATCCCTGTCCCGCTGCTGGACGCTACCGAATCCGTGGTACCGGGCACCGTGCGTGTCATCCGGCGTAACGGCAAGGTAACCGCCTATGACAGCGGCAAAATCAGCATCGCCATCACCAAGGCCTTTCTGGCGGTGGAAGGCAGCATGGCTGCGGGTAGTCGGCGCATTCATGAGACTGTGGACGAATTGACCCTGCAGGTGGAAAAAGCCCTGTTCCGGCGTTTGTCAGCCGGTGGCACCATCCATATTGAGGATATTCAGGATCAGGTCGAGCTGGCCCTGATGCGCGGGGGCCACCACAAAATTGCCAGGGCTTACGTGCTGTACCGTGAGGAACATGCCCGGCAGCGAGCCCGCCAGATCAGTTCCCCGGAAGCATCCACCGCAACAATCGCCCTGCGGGTTACCCGGGCGGACGGCAGTCAGAAAAACCTGGATATCGCCCGGTTGCACCGGATCGTGGCGGAGGCCTGTGCCGGTCTGGATGATGTGGAGGGCGACTGGATCGTCGAGGAAACCTGCCGTAACCTGTTCGACGGTGTACCCGAAAAAGACGTAGCCCCGGCCCTGCTGATGTCGGCCCGGGCCCGGATTGAGGCTGAACCCAACTATTCCTTCGTGACTGCCCGTCTGCTACTGGACAGCCTGCGGCGCGAGGCCTTGAGTTTCATCCATCAGCGAACCATTGAAGCCACCCAGGCCGAGATGGCTGACAGCTATCCCCACTACTTTAGTGCGTATATCCGGGAGGGGATTGAGCGCGAACTGCTGTCCCCCGAACTGGCCCGGTTTGATCTGGCCCGTCTCGGGGCGGTACTCAAACCCGAACGGGATTTGCAGTTCACTTACCTGGGCCTGCAAACCCTCTATGACCGTTATTTCATCCACCACCACGCGATTCGCTTTGAGTTGCCGCAAGCCTTCTTCATGCGGGTGGCGATGGGTCTGTCCCTGAACGAAGCCGACCGCGAGGCACGGGCCATCGAATTTTATTCGCTGCTGTCCTCGTTTGATTTCATGAGTTCCACCCCGACGCTGTTCAATGCAGGCACCCTGCGTCCCCAGTTGTCGTCCTGTTACCTCACCACGATACCGGATGATCTGGAGGGCATTTACGGAGCCATTCGTGACAACGCGCTCCTCTCCAAATATGC
>CAIVXW010000044.1 GCA_903910005.1 uncultured Methylococcaceae bacterium | reverse complement strand
CCACGAGCAGGAGGCCCACATCATCGCCCAGGCCGGAAAACCCGGGGCCGTTACCATTGCCACCAACATGGCAGGGCGCGGAACCGACATCGTGCTGGGCGGCAGCCTGGAAGAGGATTTGCTGGGCGTCGATCCGGCTGACACCGCCACCACCGCCCGCCTGCGCGGCGAATGGCAGGCCCGGCACGACCAGGTACTGGCCTCGGGCGGCCTGCATGTGATTGGCTCGGAGCGGCATGAATCCCGCCGGGTGGACAACCAGTTGCGGGGCCGCTCCGGTCGTCAGGGAGATCCCGGCTCCACCCGTTTCTACCTGTCGCTGGAAGATCCGCTGATGCGGATTTTCGCCTCCGAGCGGGTGGCTCCGCTGATGGCCCGTCTGGGTATGCAGAACGGGGAAGCCATTGAGCATCCCTGGGTGACCCGGGCCATTGAAAATGCCCAGCGCAAGGTTGAGGCCCGCAACTTTGACATCCGCAAACAGTTGCTGGAATACGACGATGTTGCCAACGATCAGCGTCGGGTCATCTACCAGATGCGTGACGAACTGATGGAAGCCGGGGATATTTCACCCGTCGTCATCCGGATGCGGGCTGATGCCATGAAACTGCTGTTCGACCGGTACGTTCCCCCCAACACCCTGGAAGAACAATGGGACATCCAGGGGCTGGAAGACGCGGTTGAACGCGAATTTGCCGTCAGGCCATCGGTGGGTCAGTGGCTGGAGTCGGATTATCGGCTCGATGAAGCCGGATTGCTGGACAAAATCATCGACCAACTGGAATCGACCTACCAGGGCAAAGTCAATGTAATGGCCCCTGAAACGCTGCACCAGTTCCAGAAAACCGTCATGTTGCAGGTACTCGACAATTCCTGGAAGGAACATCTGTCGGCCATGGATCATCTGCGCCAGGGCATTCATCTGCGCGGTTATGCCCAGAAAGATCCAAAACAGGAATACAAGCGGGAAGCCTTCGAGATGTTTACTTCGATGCTGGATGCGATCAAGCATGAAGTCATCAGCATCATCTCCATGGTCAGGGTACAGAGCGAAGAATCAGTTCGGCTGATGGAAGAACAAAACCAGTTGCCGAAGGAGATGCATTACGAACATGCAACCGCCCAGGCGATGACGGCGGACGACGCTGATTCCCCGCCGCCCCCACCTGAGCCGACTGATCGCCCGTCCCAGGTTCGTGATGAACCCAAGGTCGGGCGCAATGACCCCTGCCCCTGTGGTTCGGGCCAGAAATACAAGCACTGTCACGGCAAACTGGCCTGAGGCGGCACATGAGCGAAACCGTCCACGTTATTGCCGGGCTGACCCTGGGCACGGCCCGGGCCGGGATCAAGCGTCCTGACAGGGACGATCTACTGGTGATTGAAGCTGCGGAAGGGGCCACCGTTGCCGCCGTATTTACCCGTAATGCCTTTTGTGCCGCGCCGGTTCAGATTGCCCGCGAACACCTGGCCAGCCAGCCGCGCTGGCTTTTGGTCAATGCCGGCAATGCCAATGCCGGCACCGGCGAGCGCGGACTGGCGGATGCCCGCCGTACCTGTGCCTCACTGGCCGCCCGGGTGGGTGCCGGGCCGGACGCGGTGATGCCCTTCTCGACCGGCGTCATCGGCGAATACCTGCCGGTCGACAAACTGGAGGCAGCCCTGCCAGATGCCCTGGCTGCCCTGGCTCCGGATCACTGGCCCGAGGCAGCCCGGGCCATCATGACCACAGACACCCGCCCCAAACTGGCCAGTCGCTGCATTGACGTGGCCGGGGTTGCCGTCCACCTGACCGGTATTGCCAAGGGTGCGGGCATGATTCACCCGAACATGGCCACCCTGCTGGTGTTTCTGGCCACCGATGCCACCATCGCCGCCCCGGTACTGCAGGCCGCCCTGACCGGGGCCGTGGCAGACTCCTTCAACGCCATCACGGTCGATGGCGATACCTCCACCAACGATTCCTGCGTACTGGTGGCAACCGGTGCCACCGGCTGCACGCTGTCACCGCACCAGCCGGGTTATGCCGACTTTGAGACGGCCCTGCACTCGCTGTGTCAGGAACTGGCTGAAGCCGTCATTCGTGATGGCGAAGGTGCCACCAAACTGATTCGTATCCAGGTAGAGGCGGCTCTGGACAAGGCCGAAGCCCACCAGGTCGCCCTGACCATTGCCCATTCCCCGCTGGTCAAAACCGCATTCTTTGCCAGCGATCCCAACTGGGGCCGGATTCTGGCAGCAGTGGGACGCGCCGGTTGTCACGCGCTGGATGTTTCCCGGATTGACATCTGGCTGGACGATGTCGCCATCGTGACCGGCGGTGAACGCGCCCCCACCTACACCGAGCAGGCCGGTCAGGCCGTCATGGCCCGCTCCGACATCACGGTCAGGGTCAGTCTGGGACGCGGTCACGCCCGTCGTACCCTGCTCACCTGTGATTTCTCTTACGATTACGTCCGCATCAACGCCGAATACCGTACCTGAGGGGCATGAACCAACTCCACGTCGCCGTCGGTGTGATCGGGCGTCCGGACGGGTGCGTACTGATTGCCCGGCGACCGGCCCACACTCATCTGGGTGGCTACTGGGAATTTCCCGGCGGTAAACTGGAGCCGGGCGAAACCGTCGTCCAGGCACTTGAGCGGGAGTTGCGGGAAGAACTGGCCATCACGGTGGAACCGCTGCATCCCCTGATTCGGATTCGCCACACCTACCCGGATCGCCGGGTATTGCTGGATGTCTGGCGCGTAAACTGCTTATCAGGAGAACCGGTCGGCTTGCAGGGACAGGCCGTTTGCTGGGTGTCGCCGGATCATCTGACCGACTATTGCTTTCCTGCTGCCAATCGGCCCATCGTGACCGCAAGTCGCCTCCCGGCCTGCTACGCCATACTGGATCACGACGGCAGCCGCGATGGCCTGATGCAGCGACTGGATCACCTGCTGGACAGCGGCATTCATCTGATCCAGTTCAGGGCGAAACCGCTTGATCTGCACCAGTACAACACACTCGCCGCAGCGGTGATTGACCGGGCGGCGGTATACCGGGCACGGGTCATGCTCAACACGGCACCGGACAACCCGGTCCTCCACCGTGCCGCCGGACTGCACCTGACCGCCTCCCGCCTGATGTCACTCACGACCCGCCCCCTGCCACAGGCTGCATGGCTTGGGGCTTCATGCCATAATATGAAAGAATTGTGTCAGGCCGAACGGATCGGTGCCGATTTTGCCTTGCTCTCGCCAGTGTTGCCCACACCCTCGCATCCGGATCAACCGGGTTTGGGTTGGGATGCTTTCGCGAAAGCAGTCGATACGGTCAATCTGCCGGTCTACGCATTGGGAGGTCTCCACCCGACTGATAGTCAGACGGTTTGGGAGCATGGAGGACAGGGAGTGGCCGGTATCAGGGGATTTTTGGCCTGACAGCCGGGGCGACCCGGTTGAAAGTACACGGAAGCCGCCTGAAATCATGGGTTCAGTGGCCAGTTCTGGCTGAACACACGTGAGGAAAACTGGCGAATAGAGGCCATCAGGCCGCAAAGAAGAAACCCCCGAAACCATTTTTTCGGGTTACCCAGGGTGCGGCGGAATCCGCCGGATTCCAGCACCTGTCTGCTATTTCGTTAACACCAAAATCAGCGTACTGAGGAAAAACAATGACACCACAAGACGTAATGCAATTCATGAAGGAACGGGATGTTCGCTATGTAGACCTTCGCTTTGCCGACACCCGTGGCAAGGAACAGCACGTTACCGTCCCGGCCAGCACCGTGGACGTGGACATGTTTGAAGAAGGCAAGATGTTTGATGGTTCTTCCATCGCCGGCTGGAAGCACATCAACGAATCCGACATGATCCTGATGCCGGACGCTTCCACCGTCGTAATGGATCCGTTCTTCGATGATCCCACCATGATTTTGCGTTGCGACATCGTCGAACCGGCCACCATGCAGGGCTATGAGCGTGATCCGCGCTCCATCGCCAAGCGGGCCGAGGCTTACATGAAGTCCACCGGAATTGCCGATACCGCCCTGTTCGGACCCGAAAACGAATTCTTCGTATTTGACGATGTGCGCTGGGGAGCCGGGATGCAGGGCATGTTCTACCGGGTTGATTCCGAAGAAGCCGGCTGGAACTCGGAAAAGGTTTATGAAGACGGCAACATCGGTCACCGTCCTGGCGTGAAGGGCGGTTACTTCCCGGTACCGCCGGTGGATTCGCTGCAGGATCTGCGTTCTGCCATGTGCAATACCCTGGAAGAAATGGGTCTGGTGGTGGAAGTTCATCACCACGAAGTCGCCACGGCCGGTCAGTGCGAAATCGGCGTCCGCTTCAACACGCTGGTCAAAAAGGCGGATGAAGTCCTGATTCTTAAATATGCCATCCAGAATGTAGCCCATGGCTATGGCAAAACCGCAACCTTCATGCCCAAGCCGCTGGTGGGCGACAACGGTAACGGCATGCACGTACACCAGTCGCTGTCCAAGGGCGGGGTAAACCTGTTCAGCGGCAACCTGTACGGCGGCCTGTCGGAAACCGCCCTGTTCTACATCGGCGGCATCATCAAGCACGCCCGTGCCCTGAATGCCTTCTGTAATGCCTCCACCAACAGCTACAAGCGTCTGGTGCCCGGGTTTGAAGCCCCGGTCATGCTGGCCTACTCGGCCCGCAACCGCTCTGCGTCGATCCGCGTTCCCTTCACCAGTGCCAAAGGCCGCCGTATCGAAGTGCGTTTCCCGGATTCCACCGCCAACCCGTACTTCGCCTTTGCCGCCATGCTGATGGCCGGTCTTGACGGTATCCAGAACAAAATCCATCCGGGCGATGCCATGGACAAGGACCTGTACGATCTGCCGCCGGAAGAAGAAAAAATGATCCCGCAGGTTTGCCACGCCTTCGATCAGGCTCTGGAAGCACTCGACAGCGACCGTGAATTCCTGACCCAGGGCGGTGTATTCACCAATGACGCGATTGATGCCTACATCAACCTGAAGATGCAGGACGTCACCCGTCTGCGCATGAGTACCCATCCGGTTGAGTACGACATGTACTACAGCCTCTGATCCCTGACCCCAGGGTGATCTGACCGACCCGCAAGCCCTGTAATTCGGCAGGACTTGCGGGTTTTTTTATGTACCCGTGTTAAATCCATGCAAACCATCACGCTGACCCGTCCCGACGACTGGCACGTACATCTACGCGACGGAGCCGCCCTGCGGGCAGTGGCACCGTTTACGGCCCGCCAGTTTGGTCGTGGTCTCATCATGCCCAACCTGGCCACGCCGGTGGTCAGCGCGGACGATGCCCTGGCCTATTACCGGCGCATTCAGGCCGCCTTGCCGGAAGCAAGCCGGTTTGAACCGTATCTGACCCTTTACCTGACCGAACACACCGCCACCACCGAGGTACGCCGGGTTGCGGAAGACCCCCGCCTGCTTGCCCTGAAACTGTATCCGGCCGGTGCAACCACCCACTCAGCAGCCGGTGTGCGTGACCTGCACCGCATCTACCCGATACTGGAGACCATGCAGACCCACGACGTGCCGCTCCTGGTACACGGCGAAGTGACCGACCCTGCCGTCGACATTTTTGACCGGGAAAAAGTATTCATTGAACGTCACCTGCAACCGCTGACCCACCACTTCCCGGCCCTGCGGGTGGTGCTGGAACACGTCACCACCCGCGAAGGCGTTGACTTCGTGCGTGCGGCAGGCCCGAAGGTGGCAGCCACCCTGACCGCCCATCATCTGCTGTACAATCGCAACAGCCTGCTGGCGGGCGGCATTCGCCCGCACTATTATTGCCTGCCGGTACTCAAACGGGAGGAACACCGAAAGGCTCTGGTGGCGGCTGCCACCTCCGGCGATCCGGCTTTTTTTCTGGGCACCGATACCGCCCCCCACGCCCGCTCCGCCAAGGAATCGGCCTGTGGCTGCGCCGGTTGCTTCACGGCCCACGCGGCCCTGGAACTCTATGCCGAAGCCTTCGAGGCTGCGGGTGCCCTGGACAAACTGGAAGGATTTGCCGCACATTACGGGGCTGATTTTTATCGCCTGCCACGCAACCGGGATACGGTCACGCTGCATAAAAACCGCTGGCGAGTCCCTGAATCCATTGATTTCGGCGAAGATCGGCTGATCCCGTTCCGGGCGGGCGACTACCTGGAATGGCAACTGGCCTGACGCGATTTTCATTGGCGGGGTAGCGTCAATTTCCGCCTGTGGGTATGACAGCCTGTTTGTTTCAGTTCGTGATTCGGGATGCGTGTACTCCACTCCGCCCTTGCAATCGGCACTGTGATGCTGGCGAACATCTGTCGTGTTGCCCCCTGTTTTCCATTTTGCAACGCGGCATGAAATATAGAGGGTATCATGGAGTTCCGAATACCCGTTTTTTTAACCAACCTGGAGGCTTTACTCATGTCTTTTGATCCCCGGCAATTTTCCAGACCGGATGACGGTGAACTGCAAAACCGTCTCACCGAAGAGCAATTCAGGATTACCCGACAGGAAGGCACCGAACGTCCCTTCCATAACGCCTATTGGGATAACCACGCACCGGGTATCTACGTCGATGTCGTGTCAGGTGAACCCCTGTTTTGCTCACTCGACAAATTCGACTCCGGTACCGGATGGCCCAGTTTTAGCCGTCCCCTGGAGGCGACCCACATCACCTGTCATGAAGACACCCGTTTGTTTCGGGTACGCACCGAGGTACGCAGCAAACATGCGGATTCGCACCTGGGGCATGTATTCGATGACGGCCCGCAGCCGGGTGGTAAACGCTACTGCATCAATTCAGCCGCCCTGCGCTTCATTCCGCTGGAAGAACTGGAAGCCGCCGGGTATGGACACTATCGCCGCCTGTTTACGGAGTCGGCTTCCCGTTAATCCCGAACCCATCCGCTGCCACCATGAGCCTGCCTGATACACTGACCCCTCCCGAAACCCTGACCCCTCCCGAACCGGTATCACCCGTGGCCCGGGAACGGGCAGCCGGCATGATTAAACTGGCCCCGACCCAACTGCGCGAACTGGATGCCAGGGTCGACGAATTTCTCGACATCATTCTGAACCACGCGGTACATACCGATACTTTCAAGGCCCGGGTCAGCGGGGTACATACCCTGGGAGATCGTGATATCCGGGCCGCTTCCGATATTTCCAGCCGTTTGCTGGAACAACCCATGCGAGCCCTGGAAGCCGGTGTCTTCGATCAGGGATCGGGCATCTCCCGCGCCCTGCTGGATTTACGCAACAAAATCGAGGAACTGGATCCGGCCCGCCGGGGCAACCTGCTGGAACCCCGCAAACTGCTGGGCATCATCCCGCTGGGCAATCAGGCAGCCGATTACTTCCGGCAGTATCAATCGGCTGAATCGCACCTCAAGGCAATCATGGAGGCTCTCTACAACGGTCAGGACGCCTTACGCAAGGATAATGCGGCTGTTGAGGAGGAGAAGGTCAATGCCTGGCGGGTCATGGAGCGGCTGGAGCAATATATCTACCTGGGCCAGCAGATTGATGCCGCCCTGGTTGCGCGTCTGGATGAAATTGAACGCACCGATGCCGAAAAGGCCCGTATCGTCAGGGAAGAAATCCTGTTCTATGTCCGGCAAAAGGTACAGGACCTGCTGACCCAGCTTGCGGTTACCATTCAGGGGTATCTGGCGATGGACATGATCCGCAAGAATAATCTGGAACTCATCAAGGGCGTTGACCGGGCGACCAGCACCACTGTCTCGGCCCTGCGTACGGCGGTGATCGTAGCCCAGGCACTGGTTAACCAGAAACTGGTACTTGATCAGGTTACGGCCCTTAACAGCACCACCAGCGGCATGATCGAATCGACCTCTACACTGCTGAAACAGCAGGCGGGACGGATACACGAACAGGCGACGGCCCCCGCCCTGGGCCTGGAACAGCTTCAGCAGGCTTTTCGTAATGTTTACGACACCATGGACATGGTGTCCCGCTACAAGCAGGAGGCACTCGGCAACATGCAGCGAACCGTGGAGGTTTTGAGCCAGGAAGTGACCCGTTCCAGAACCTATCTGGATCGGGTCAGAAACGAAACGGTGCGTCAGTCGGCGTCAGTCGCAGATGACATTGTTCCTTGAGGGGGAGGGGGAGGGTTTCCGCCGTGATACCCTCCGGACAGACTGAATGGCCAACACGGCAGGGCGGCGATCCCGTGCAAAGTCTCGCACTATGCCGGAAGACTCCGGGAGCCCGCTCAATCAGGGAGCCTTGGCCTGGGTGCTGTCGCTGGCCGGTGTGGTTGAATTGTCCTGCAAACCTTCCAGTTCCAGTTCCTGTTCCAGTTCATCGTCTGCCGGCGGGTTGCCGTCGTGGATCAGGTAGTTACGTTGCTGGAAATAGGCGTTGCGGATAAATTCGTAGCGATCCAGCGAGGCT
>CAIVXW010000043.1 GCA_903910005.1 uncultured Methylococcaceae bacterium | reverse complement strand
CTATTCGCAAAACATGTTGGTGACAAACCTCCTGACGAAATTGTCACTGTTTTGCCATACAGACAAATCAAACCTATTTGGGAGGAATATGTTGATGACATTACCTCTGCGAAAGGCCTTTTCGGAAAACCAGCACATTGTTGACCACGGTAGGGCATCCCAGATAACCGTGGGTGACCGGGTAGGGCGGGCGGTTGCGCGGGACGCCGCGCTTGCCTTCCAGCGATTCGATCAGGGCCGATTCCTCTCCGCAAATGTAGGCACCGGCTCCCAGGAATAGGTGGATGTCAAAGTCAAAGCCGGATTGGCCCCGAAGGTTGCATCCAAGCAGACCGGCCTGACGACGGGCCTCCAGTACCGCCTGGAGTGGCTGGTACAGATGCAGGTATTCACCCCGCAGGTACAGAAATCCCTGGCGGGCACCGGTTATCAGGGCGCATACCGTCATGCCCTCAAACACCCGATGGGCATGGCGATTCAATAACACCCTGTCCTTGAAGGTACCGGGTTCTCCTTCATCGGCATTGCAGACCACATAAGAGGGAGCCGCAGGCGTAGTGGCCTCGCGGCAGAATTGCCACTTCATGGCGGTGGTATAACCGGCTCCGCCACGGCCTCGCAACCCTGAGCGGGTCATTTCTTCCAGTGTGGCGGTGGCTCCCCGCGCCAGGCTTTGTGCCAGAGCGGCTCCGGGGCTGAAGGTGTCATTCAGCAACAACCCGGCCTGACGAATGTTGTCTTCGACCGCAAACAGGGTCTGTGGCCAGTCGGTGAGGGGGATTTCCCCATTGACGAGTTCAACGATCTGGTCAACCCGGTTTCGATCCAGCCGTGACAGCGCGTACCCGTTGACCAGCCCGGCGGGGCCCTGATCACACAGGCCGGTACAGGCCGTGTAGTCGAAGCGAACCAGACCATCGGCCCGGGTGAGGCCGGGTTGCACGCCCAGACGTTCGGCAAAATATCCGCCCAGCTCGCGGCTGCCCAGCAAGTGATCCGAGATCGAATCACTCAGACGGATGTCGTAGCGGCCCACCGGTTCGGTGGACAAAAAGGCATAAAACTCGGTGACGCCCTGAATTTGGGTCAGCGGAAGGTTGAGGGCGGCACCAACCTGGCACATGGCCTGGCGCGGAACATGGCGCAGTTCGGTCTGGATGTCCCGCAGTATGGGCAGCAGTGAGGTTGCCCTGGCCGGATATCGCGCCAGTATCGCCCCGGTCATGCGGGTAATGTCGGTATCGGTTGCATGCATGGTGAAGTCTCCCGTTCAAATGAACCCTGCAAATCAGGTGGTTGATTGTAGGGGATTTAACTTACATGTGTTACAAATTTGGCGTCTTGCCGGGCAGGTGATGATAAAATGGCAACATCCGTCATGCTAACTGAATCCAGTCAGAACAGAATACCCCATGGACATCCCGCTTGAAATCAAGGCCAGTTCGGTGACCCTCCCGGTGCTGAAACTGACCACCACTGACATGGCCCTCATTGCTGCCCAGCTTGAGGACAAATTACTGCAGGCTCCTGATTTCTTCCGCCATGCACCGGTCGTTATCGAACTTCCCGGTATGACAGACGATGACAGTGAAGTGGATTTTCCGGCACTCATCCGGATGCTCCGAAGCGGGGAACTGGTGCCTGTCGGCATTCGCGGCGGTTCACCCGCCCAGCAACTTGCGGCCCGTTCAGCCAATCTGGCCGTGCTGGCAGATGGCCTCCGCAACGATTCCACACCAGAACGGCCATCGCCCGCTGCGGAGTCAGGTCGCGGCAAATCCCCAGCCGGTTCCAAAAAACAGGCAGAAGCAAAATTAGCCACCCTTATCGAGCAACCGGTGCGCTCAGGCCAGCGCATTTACGCCCAGGATTCAGACCTCATCGTGCTGGCTCAGGTCAGTTCCGGGGCTGAAATCATGGCGGACGGCAACATTCACGTGTATGGATCATTGAAAGGGCGAGCCATGGCCGGAGTCAGGGGTAACACCGAGTCCCGGATTTTTTGTACGGACATGAAGGCAGAACTGGTCGCCATTGGCGGGCATTACAAAATTCGTGAGAACATGGACGATCTGATCCATGGAAAATCGGTTCAGATTTATTTACGAAATAATTCCCTGTTTGTCAAAGAAATATAACCATTTATCTTACGGAGCATTCAAAGCGTGGCAAGAATCATCGTTGTAACATCAGGAAAAGGAGGGGTGGGTAAAACCACGACCAGTGCCGCAATGTCCATGGGGCTGGCACTACAGGGACATCGTACTGCCGTGGTGGATTTCGATATCGGCTTACGCAATCTCGACCTCATCATAGGCTGTGAACGTCGGGTTGTTTACGATTTCATCAATGTCATCCAGGGCGAATCCACCCTGAATCAGGCACTCATTCGCGACAAGCGCTGTGAGAACCTCTACGTATTGCCAGCGTCCCAAACCCGCGACAAGGATGCGCTCACTTCCGAGGGCGTGGAAAAGGTTTTGAATGAATTATCCGAAACCTTTGAATACATCGTGTGCGATTCACCGGCCGGTATTGAGCGGGGAGCCCATTTTGCCATGTATTATGCCGACGACGCCATCGTCGTTACCAATCCGGAAATTTCCTCGGTCAGGGATTCTGATCGCATGCTGGGGATACTTTCCAGCAAATCCCGTCGTGCCGAACTGGGGCAGGATCCGATCCGCGAATACCTGCTGTTAAACCGCTACTCACCCCAGCGGGTTAAACAGGGCGAAATGCTCAGCGTGGACGATGTACAGGAGATTCTGGCCCTGCCTTTGCTGGGCGTAGTTCCCGAATCCAAATCGGTGCTGACTGCCTCCAACTCGGGTACCCCCGTTATCCTGGATGACAAAAGCGATGCCGGTCAGGCCTATTCGGATGTCGTCAGACGCTATCTCGGCGAAGACATCCCTTACCGCTTCATGGATGAAGAGCGCAAGGGCCTTCTGAACCGCATATTTGGCAGCTAATCATGCGACTCCTCGACTATTTCAAAAATACCCGTTCGGGCAGTGCTGCCATCGCCAAGGAGCGGTTGCAGGTATTGGTCGCCCATGAAAGACTGGATCGGCAGCATTCGCCTCCTTATCTTATCAATCTGCAGCGTGAGTTGCTGGAAGTCATACGCCGGTATGTCAATGTCGATCAGGATGCCATCAGCGTGACCATGGAGCAGGATGAAACCCGCAAAGCCAGCGGCAACGCCTCAATATCGGCTTTGACGGTTTCATTGTAATAGGTGATGGTGTATTCCATGGTTAGCATGATAACAAATTTGTTAATATCCGGCCATGGTCAGGCAGTTG
>CAIVXW010000042.1 GCA_903910005.1 uncultured Methylococcaceae bacterium | reverse complement strand
GAATTCGGAGGTTGCTTCAGGGAGCCATGCACAATGCAGGACTTTCATGGCGGAAAATGGTCGGGGACAAAGCCCGCCATTTTAGCCTAATCAGCCAGGTCTCAAGTCATATTTTGCAGGCACCGGTTAACTCGCCAGCCCGGGAGCCGGACAGGTCGGGGGTACCTGCTTTCATGGTAAACTGCCACCCCCGATTGTTCCAACAGTGAAATCCGCGTTATGTCAGATCCAAACACAACCGGTGGCTCCGCCCCGGACACCCCGCCGCCGTTGAACGCCTGGGAACGGCAAACCCTGGAGAGGGTTCTTATGGCTTCCATCACCGAACAACGTCAGGGACGGCGTTGGGGTATCTTCTTTCGTCTCGTCCTGGTGTTCTATCTTGGCGTTGCCCTTTGGCAACTGGCCGATCCCCTGGGCGATCAGGGCTGGCCGGGTCAGCAGAAAAAGCATACTGCCGTGATTGATGTGGTCGGCACCATTGCTGTCGGCCAGCCTGCCAGTGCCGACAATATCATCGAGGGACTGCGTGCAGCGGTTGATGATGCCAACACCCGTGGTGTGATTCTCCGCATGAATACCCCCGGTGGCAGTCCGGTGCAGTCGGCGTATGTGTATGATGAAATCCGCCGTCTCAAAGCCCAAAAACCGACCCTGCCCATTTATGCGGTCGTGTCCGACATGTGTACCTCGGGTGGTTATTTCATCGCGGCGGCCACCGATAAAATCTACGTCAACCGTGCCAGCGTGGTGGGTTCCATCGGGGTCATCATGGGTAATTTTGGCTTCGTCGAGGCCATCAACAAACTGGGGGTTGAACGACGGGTCATGACTGCCGGTGCCCACAAGGCCATACTGGATCCGTTTTCGCCGGTCGATGCCGTGGCCCAGGAACACATGCAGGGCATTTTGAATGCGGTGCATCAGCAATTCATCGACGCGGTCAGGCAGGGACGGGGCAATCGGCTGAAGGACGATCCGGAGCTGTTTTCAGGGCTGGTCTGGACTGGAGCCAGGGGGCTGGAATTGGGGTTGGTAGATGATCTGGGCGATGTCCGCCACGTGGCTGAAACCATCATCGGGGCGGAAACACTGGTCAACTTTACCCCGGAGGAAAATCTGATGGATCGGCTGGGCCATCGTCTGGGTACCAGTGTGGCCAGCGGTCTGGCCGCTTTGCTGAACAGCGTGCAATGAGGGGGGACGTGGTGATGGAGGCAAGCGGCAAACAGTATGAAATCATCGAGGAAACGGTGGGCTTTCGCGGCTTTTTCAGCCTGCTCAAGTACCGGCTGAAACATACCCTCTACGGCGGTGGCTGGTCGGCGGTCATCAGTCGGGAGCTGTTCCATCGCGGCGAGTGCGTGGCGGTGCTTCCCTACGACCCGGTTCTTGACCGGGTGGTATTGATTGAGCAGTTCAGGATCGGTGCCATCAAAACCAGCCCGGTGCCGTGGTTGTGGGAGATCGTGGCCGGGGCGATTGAGACCGGTGAAACTCCGGAAGCCGTTGCCCGGCGCGAAAGCGAGGAAGAAGCGGGGTGTGCCATCCGCCAATTGATCCGGATTGGCCGGTTTTACCCGACGCCGGGAGGCAGTTCGGAAACCATCACCCTGTTTTGCGGCCTGGTCGATGCCGCAAACGTGGGCGGTGTTCACGGCCTGGCGGAGGAACATGAAGACATCCGCGCCCTGAGCCTTGATTTCAGCGAGGCCCTGCAGTGGCTGGCAGAGGGGAAAATCGAGGCCGCCGCTCCCATTATTGCCCTGCAGTGGCTGGCCCTTAACCGGGAAAAATTATTGAGGTCTGTTTGATGAAAGTCATGCACTATCAGGGTTATGGGTCGCCGGATCGTCTGGTCGAAGCGGAGGCACCGCAGCCTTCTCCCGGTGCCGCACAGGTACGTATCAGGGTCAATGCCAGTTCGGTCAACCCCATTGACTGGAAACTGCACGATGGCCAGTTGCGCTGGATCGTGCCGCGACGGTTTCCGGCCGTGCCGGGGCTGGATGTGGTTGGTATGGTCGATAAAACCGGCGGAGCAGCCATGCCTTTTGCCGAAGGCGATCGGGTCATGAGCCTGCTGACCCCGGCCCGTCCCGGTGCCGCAGCCGGGTATTGCCTGGCGGATGTACCGGGCAGTCTGGTCAAGGTGCCTGCGGCTATGTCCGACCTGGAAGCTGCCGGATTACCGCTGGCCGGCTTGACCGCCTGGCAAGGGCTCATCCGGTTGGGACGGTTACAGGCCGGGCAACGGGTGCTGATCGTGGGGGCTTCCGGTGGGGTGGGGCATTTTGCCGTACAAATCGCCCGGGTTACGGGTGCCTTCTGCGTGGGCGTCTGTAGTCAGGCCAATCTGGACTGGGTGAAACAACTGGGGGCCGATGCCGTGGTCGATTACACCACCGGGCAGGCTCCGGGTGATCCGCATTCGTTCGATCTGATTTTTGATTGTGTCAGCCGTCTTGGACACAGCGACATTCAGACTCTGCTCAAGCCGGGTGGCATTTACGTAGATACCCTGTTCAAACCCGCCCTGATGCTGCGTAGCCTGATTCAACCCCTGTATACCCGGCAACGTTACAAGGCCTTCCTGGTCAACGGCTCAGTGGATGACCTGAACCAACTGCTGCGGTTGTATGCCGCAGGTACCCTGAAAACCCATATCGACAGCGTGTACGACCTGGCCGATCTGGCTGAGGCCCATCGTCGCAGCCAAAGCGGGCGGGCACGCGGCAAAATCGTCATACGGGTTGATGCCGCATGACGGCTGCCCCGGGTGAGTTTGACCTGATCGGGCGATTCTTCCGGCGTACCGCGTCCCTGCCTGCGGAGGTTCTGCTCGGCATTGGCGACGATGCCGCCCTGATTGACTGGACGCCGGACAAGGCACTGGCCGTCACGGTGGATACCCTGGTGTCGGGGGTTCATTTTTTGCCGGATACCGATGCCTTCAAACTGGGTCACAAGGCACTGGCCGTCAATCTGAGCGATCTGGCAGCCATGGGGGCTGAACCGGCCTGGGCCACCCTGGCCCTGACCTTGCCCAGGGCGGATGAAGCCTGGCTGGCCGGGTTCAGCCACGGTTTTTTCAGTCTGGCTGCCCGCCACGGCGTCACCCTGATTGGCGGCGACACGACCCGTGGGCCGCTGTCCATCACGCTGCAGGTGATGGGAACCGTGCCCAAAGCCCTGGCACTCAAACGCACGGGGGCACGGCCGGGTGATCGGGTTTACCTGACCGGCAGCCTCGGCAGTGCCGGGCTCGGACTCAAGATGCTGCAGGGCAGTTTTCCCGCTACCGATCCCGACCTGATACGCTGTCAGGAAATGCCGCAACCCCGGCTCGAAACAGGCCGGTGCCTGCGTGGCCTCGCCACCGCCTGCATTGACGTCACCGACGGACTGGCGGCCGATCTGGGTCATATTCTTGCGGCCAGCGGGGTGGGGGCGGAGCTTCAGTACGACCGGTTGCCGCTGGCTGATCCGGTACAGGCCTATTGCCGGACAAGCGGTGACTGGGGCTTTCCGCTGCAGGCCGGTGATGACTATGAACTCTGTTTTACCGTGCCGGCGCACCGGGAAGCCCGGTTGATTGAGGTCATGACCGCTGGCGGTGTTCCCATAACCCGCATTGGTCACATCGTGGCCGCTACCCCGCCCCGGCTAACGGTGTGGCGCGGTACCGACCCCCTGATCCTCACGCGCACGGGTTTTGACCATTTTGCGGATGCCTGACATGAAAACCGTGCCTTTGCCCCTGCGTGTCCTGTGGCTGGAAGCGTCATTGCTGCTTGCGATGACGGTTGCCCTGACACTGCCGTTCTGGTTGTCCCCGCTGGACATCACCGCTGCGGCTCTTTTCTACCAACCGGGACAGGGAGAGTCGGCGTGGCCCCTGGAAAATTACTGGTTATGGGCCGCGTTGTACCAGGCGGCTCCCGTCCTGGCCCTGATCCTGTTGCTGGGTTCGCTGGCGGTTCTGGCCATTTCCCGCCCGCACGCGGAAGGCGTCATGATGCGGCGGCGTGCCCTGTTTGTCTTGTTCAGTGTCATGTTGGGACCCGGGCTGGTGGTGAATCTGATTCTGAAGGATCACTACGGTCGTCCCAGGCCGCGTCAAATTGAACAGTTTCAGGGACATCTGACCTACCAGCCACCGGGGATGCCGGGCAGCGAGGGTAAATCCTTTCCCTGCGGCCATTGCAGCGTGGGCTTTGTGGTCTGGGTGTTCCATTTCCTCAACCGCCGTCGCCATCCGCGCCTGGCCTGGCTGATTCTGCTGGGAGCCGTGGGGCTGGGGCTTCTGACTGGCGTAAGCCGAATGGCCGCCGGTGCCCATTTTCTGTCGGATGTAGTCTGGAGCGGTTTGTTGAGCTACGGGGTGTGCGCCCTGATCCATTACCCGCTGGTGGGACGCTGGGAATCCCGGCCTGCCAGG
>CAIVXW010000041.1 GCA_903910005.1 uncultured Methylococcaceae bacterium | reverse complement strand
TGAACTTCACGGGTCTGGGCCAGATCGCTGCGTTGCAAAACGTAGCGATCCGCCTCCCGGGTGATGGTGTTACCGTCGGCATCAAGCTGGATCAGGGTGCCTTCGTCCCGGATACGGTACAGCCGGGGGGGCTGGTCGGGCTGGCTGGGGGTCAGGGTGACCCGCCGGTTGTCCTCATCCCAGACATATTTGCCCTTTTCATAAAACTCGCGTGATGCCTCCCGTACAGTCTGGGTAACCAGCAGATAATTGTTGTGGTGTTTCAGGGACAGGGTGTGTTTAATGCCGATGCAATCCTGGCACGGCAGATAGCCGTAGAATACACCGCGAAAGCGGTTGTCGGGATCGTCCTGTGGACGGGTGTGCCCGGCGTGATCGGCATCCGGCCCGGCCTGCCGGGCCCGGGCCTGGGCGAAGCCTTCCTGGGCCTCGGTGTCGGTGGCTGCCTGTAGCGGAACCGTACCGGCACCGGCCAGCATCAGCAGCAGTGCTGGCAAATGAAATGATCGAATCACGAAAACTACCTCCAGAATGAACCGGAATCAGGCCTTGAGCCCGATCCCCTTTTTGAGCAAATACCAGGCCCAGATCAGCAAGACGATCAGGGTTCCACCCATGACCAGAAAAGCCAACTGGACATCCACATCGCTGACACCCAGAAAGCCGTAGCGAAAGGCATTGATCATGTAGAACATGGGATTGGCCAGTGCCACCGCCCGCCAGGTTTCCGGCAATATGCTGGCTGAATAAAATACGCCGCCCAGATAGACCAGCGGATTCAGTACAAAATTCGGGACGATGGAAATATCATCGAAACTGTTGGCATACACCGCATTGATAAAACCGGCCAGCGAGAACAGCGTAGCCGTCAACAGAAACACCCCGGCGGCAATGTCAGGATGAATCAGATGCAACGGGGTAAACAGGCTGCCGATGCCGGCCACGATGCTCCCGGTGAGCAGTCCGCGCAGCACCCCGCCCATGACATACCCGGCCAGAATCAGGCCGTTGGGGATGGGGGCGATCAGCATTTCCTCGATGTTGCGCTGAAACTTGCTGGAATAGAACGAGGCCACCACATTGCCGTATGAGTTGGTGATGACGGACATCAGCACGATGCCGGGAACGATGTACTCAATGTAGCGAACCGAGCCCATGTCTCCCAGTCGGGAACCGATCAGATGACCGAAGATGAGGAAATACAGCGAGGTGGTAATGGCCGGTGGCAGCACGGTCTGCGGCCATATCCGCATGAACCGGTAAATTTCCCGGTACAGGATGGTCTGAAAGGCAACGAGTTTATACATGTTTGGTTTTCCCGCTATCCACCAGATCGACGAACAATTGTTCCAGGCGATTGGCGGCATTTCTGAGGCTGACCACTTCCATGTCATGGGCGGCAAGGGCATCAAACAAGCGGTGTATGCCCCGGTCGGTGGGAACCCGGGCCAGCAGGCTGCGTTCATCCAGACGTTCCAGCCCATAACCCGGAACCTCCGGCACCTCGCCCGGGGGATGTCTCAGTTCGAGGATGAATTGATTGACGTGCAACCGGGCCAGCAATTCAGGCATGGCACTGTGTTCCACGATCTGGCCATGATTGATGATGGCAATGTTACGGCACAGATTCTCGGCCTCTTCCAGATAATGGGTGGTGAGGATGATGGTCATGCCCGCCTGGTTAATCTGCCGCAGGTAATCCCACATTGAACGGCGAATCTCGATATCGACCCCGGCGGTGGGTTCATCCAGTATGAGCAACCGGGGTTCGTGTACCAGTGCCCGGGCAATCATCAGACGCCGCTTCATGCCACCGGAAAGCTGCCGCGACGTGGTGTTGCGCCGCTCCCACAGCCCCAGTTCGGTCAACACCCGTTCGGCCCGATCCAGAGCCCTGCGCCGACCAATGCCGTAATACCCGGCCTGATTGACCACAATGTTGATGACTTTTTCAAACTGGTTGAAGTTGATTTCCTGCGGAACCAGACCAATGGCACGCCGCACCTCGTGCGGGTTACGATCCAGATCATGGCCGAACACGCGAACCTGGCCGGATGTTTTGGTCACCAGGGAACAAAGAATGCCGATGGTGGTGGATTTCCCGGCTCCGTTCGGGCCGAGCAGGGCAAAAAAATCACCCGAGGCCACATCCAGGTCGATACCCTTCAGGGCCTGCAAGCCGTTTTTATAGGTTTTGCGTAAATTGCGTAGTGAGAGTGCCTGCATGACTGGCTGTATTCAGGGGGTTTTTTTGTAACAATTCTATCAAATCATTCACGGATCGTCCCTGCATCTGCGGCCCTCCGGCCCATACTGCGAACCGCGCTTTGCCAACGCCTTATTTTTCATCGAGACCCTGACATGCTCACCATACCCCCTTCTGCCACCGTTCCGGTGGCCGCCGTTGATTTGGGTTCAAACAGTTTCCACATGATTGTCGCCGAATTCCGGGCAGGAGAACTGATCGTCGTCGATAAACTGCGCGAGATGATTCGCCTGGGGGCTGGTTTGACGCCACAGCGTCATCTGTCACCCGATGCCCAGAACCGTGCCCTGGCCTGTCTGGCCCGTTTTGGTGAACGACTGCGTGACTTTCCGCCTGGCTCGGTGCGGGCAGTCGGTACCAATACCCTGCGTACTGCCCGTAACGGTGCCCAGTTTCTGGTGCTGGCCGAACGGACTCTGGGCCACCCGATAGAGATCATTTCCGGCATAGAGGAGGCCCGTCTGATATACCTGGGCGTCAGCCGCAGTTGCCCTCAGGATGGCAAATGCCGCCTGGTCATGGACATAGGCGGTGGCAGTACCGAGTACATCATCGGGGTCGACCAGGAGTCCCGCCACAAGGAAAGCCTGTCCATGGGGTGTGTCTCCATGAACATGACCCACTTCCCTGACGGCAAAATAACCGCCAAACGTTTCAGGAAAGCCGTACTCGCCGCCGAGCAAAAACTGGAACCGTTTCAACGGGCCTTTCAGGCCGGTCAGTGGGACGAAGCCGTGGGAGCCTCGGGAACCATCCGGGCGATACGCAAAATTCTGGTGGGACGCAAGTGGTGCCGTGAAGGGATTGATCGGGACGGCTTGAACCGGCTGGTCGACACCACGCTGGCAGCCGGGGTGGCGGATCGGCACAATTTTCCCGACCTTAACCCGGAGCGTTATCCGAGCTTTGCTGGCGGGCTGGCCATCCTGCATGCCTCCTTCAATACCCTGAACATCCACACCATGCGGGTATCGGACAGTGCCCTGCGGGAAGGCCTGCTGTATGATCTCAAGGGCCGTTTGTTTGAGGATGATATTCGCAGTCGAACCGTCGCGACCCTGGCCTCGCGTTATCAGGTCGATAAGGTTCATGTCGCTCATATCCGGCAAACCCTGCGTTCATTGCTGCGGAACTGCCCTGACGCAGACGGGCATGAGCCGGAAACCTGGCAACAATGGCTGGAATGGGCCGCCAGCCTGCACGAAATCGGGCTGGACATCGCCCACAGCCAGTATCACAAGCACAGCGAATACATCATTCGCAATGCCGACCTGCCCGGATTTTCCCGGCAGGATCAGATTTTTCTGGCAACCCTGGTGCGGGCTCACCGCCGCAAGTTCCCGCTCAAACTGTTCAGGGAATTGCCCCCGCCCTGGGATACCCTTGCCATCCGGCTGTCGATCCTGCTGCGCTTGGCGGTGTTACTCAACCGCAGTCGTCACCCACAGTTTCTGGCGGAGATTCAGCTCCGCTTCGGCGAGGCTGAGGTGAGCCTGGCATTTCCCGAAGACTGGCTGGAACAACACCCGCTGACCCGGGCTGACCTGGAGCAGGAAGCCGGTTACCTGCGGGCAGCCGGTATTGCCTTGTCGTGGGGAGGTTAAAGCCCATGTTCGATCCAGCCCTGTTCGGTAGCGTTTTTGCCACACTGCTTTCCATCCCCCGTGACCCCTCACTGGGGCCTGGAATCCCCACTGCCGCTGCCTCCCCGTCTCTGCAAGGCATGACCCTCGAAAGTGCCTTTGCCGGATGTCCGGTGACGGATCGCGGTATGGCGGAGGCCTGTCTGGCCGGTTTGTGGCTGTATCACAACCATCTGGATGACAGTCACCGCATCAGTCAGTCCATCGCTGGCAGCACCGGCAGTTTCTGGCATGGCATTCTCCATCGCCGGGAACCGGATGCCTGGAACAGCAACTACTGGTTCGAGCGGGTCGGAGTACACCCGGTTTATCCCTTGCTGAACCGGGAGGCGGCATCGCTGGCCCGTCAACGGGGCGGCGACCTTCCCGCAACTGCCCGCTTTTTAACCGAACAGACGGCCTGGAATCCGCGTCGCTTTATTGACCTGTGCGAAACGGCCCGATCCGGCCAGTCGGATGCCACGTCGCTGTGCCTGCAGATTCAGGACGCAGAATGGTGGCTACTATTCGATTACTGCTACCGTCAGTCGCGGTGACTGCTGGTGTATAGCCTGCCAGTGCAGACGCGAATAATTAACGTGAATTCAGGTTCCGCCATTCCGCTCCCCTCACCCGGAATTGGCATAATAAAAATAACCGCTATGCTCCCCCCAACAACCACCCCGCCCTTCGGGCACCCCTCCAGAGGAGGGGAATACCCCGCCCTAAATTCCCCTCCTCCGGAGGGGTGGCAGGCGAAGCCTGACGGGGTGGTGCTGTTAGCCGACATTCCGCCAGGCCGATCGACACCGTGCGTTGATTGAAATCCTGCGGCATCATCGGGTCAATACATTCGACCAGCCCCAAATGGTTCATGCTTTCTACGGAGTAAGAACCGGCTTCATCCGTCGTGGCGGTGTCAGTTTTTTC